>CAYGKU010000022.1:0-3346 GCA_964350745.1 uncultured Candidatus Saccharibacteria bacterium
GCTTCAGTCGTCCTCGTAGAGATAACGGCCACACCAAGAGATTGGCAATCATTAGTGACAATTCGGGAGAATTAAAGAGCGGTCCAATTGAGAACGGCATCTGGGATAGCAGACCGATAAAAATACCGTAGAGAATCTGCGCTTTCTGACCAGCTGGAGTTGAGAGCGGCTCTGTCACCATAATAGTCATAAAGAACCAAAGTGGTGAAGTAAGGAAGAGGCCGTACAGTACTGATATCGAAGCAGAGTCACGAATTGTGGCGTAGACAGACCCCATCAGGAACGATGCCAATACACCAGAGAGTACCATTGGCAGTCGTCTGATTTTGAGTACAACGAGTAATCCACCAAGTATTAAGAGCGGTGCAAACCAGGCAGTTCCTACCCACCACGAGGCATACGCTAAGCCAAACACTCCTGACAGCACTGCTGCCAGTGCAACGGGGTTTATGAGGTGTACGTTTCGATACTTGACCACGTACTTACTCGCAATACTAATCACAGCAACAGCAGCTAAAATGAGCAACCCACTTGTACTAGCCGTTGGAGTGAAGATAAAGAATATAATCAACCCCGTTAAAACACTTGACCAAATATTTCCTGGGGCTTTCGTTAGACTGACAAGCATGTAGTGAGTAACCGCTACTGAAACAACAATAACGAGCAGTGAGAGTAGCAACTCACTGACTCCGTACACAAGTACCCCAGCAAGACTCAATACTACTGCATACACCACATACGACATCAAGACTGCTGTCAGGACTTGGTACATGGTGTAGCGGTCTAATATTCGTTCGATGACAGCCATACTAATCAAGATCAATTCGCTTTAAGAGCATTGCATTCGCGACCACAATTACCGTTGATAAACTCATCACAAACGCCCCAATCTCAGGGCGTAGGAAGAAACCCCAGTAGGCAAACACTCCAGCCGCCGCTGGAATAGCAACGATGTTGTACCCGAGTGCCCAGACGAGATTCTGGATCATTTTTGCGTACACCTTTTTCGAGAGTGTAATCAATCTGACGATATCTTCAGGATTGCTCCGAGTTAAAACTACATCACCAGCCTCGACTGCCACATCAGTACCAGCACCAATGGCGATACCAGCATCAGCTTGTGTAAGAGCGGGTGCGTCATTCACTCCATCGCCAACCATCAGGACCACATTGCCATCCTGTTGAAGTGACTGCACATGGCTATATTTATCTTCTGGTAGCACTTCAGCAAAGTAAGTATCAATGCCAAGCTCCTGCGCTACTCCTTTCGCAACTTCTTTATTGTCGCCCGTGAGCATCGCTACTTTCACGTTCATATCATGAAGTTTTTTGACCGTCTCGTATGATTCAGACTTGATGGTGTCTGAAAGTGCAATGAGTCCAATCACTTCAGTATCATTAGCAACAAAGATCGTTGTTTTCCCTTTGGCAGCCAGCTTTGTGTACTCATTTGCCATTTCACCAAGTGAAATCTTGGAGTCTTCAATAATTGCTTTATTTCCGACAATATAGAGCTGACCAGTCATCCTTGCTTTGATACCTTTACCGGCTACATTTTTAAACTCAGCAATTTCTTCAAGTCTGATGCGCTCTTCTTTGGCGTGCGTCACTATAGATTGACCGATAATGTGTGATGAGTGTTGCTCGAGTGAAGCAGCAATTTTGAGTACCATATCTTTTGTTTTTCCACCAAACGGAACGACGTCGGTAACACCGAACACTCCGGTGGTGAGTGTACCGGTTTTATCAAAGACTACGTAATCGGTTTTTCTGATGATCTCTATCTTGGCGAGGTTCTTGATAAAGAAGCCGTTTTTTACCGCCAGTGAAGTCGTGATAGTGGTAACGGTAGGAATTGCCAAGCCAAGTGCGTGTGGACACGCAATGACAAGCACTGTGATGGCGAGCGTAACAGCAAACACAAATGGTTCACCGATAATCAGTGACCAGACAAGAATAGTCAGAAGGGCTGTAATTCCCGCCACGAAGGTGAGGATGGCTGCAGCTTTGTCGGCAATTCGTTGAGAGTTAGGTTTGGTCTGCTGTGCCTCAGCAATTAATTTCTGAATCTGTCCAATAGTTGAATGCTCACCAACGCGTGAGAGCTGGATTGTTAGAGACGCATCGAGACAAATACTTCCGGCCACAACTTCATCACCCTTGTTTTTTTGAATTGGTTTTGACTCACCACTAATCAGTGCTTCATCAACATTGGCTGAACCGGCTACAATCACACCATCAGCGGGAATCTTCTCGCCTGGCTTTACAAGTACTTGATCATCAAGCGCGAGCTCACTTATATCAACATCCTGTTCCTCTCCATTAACAAGCTTGTGGGCTTGCTTTGGCAAGAGCTTCGCAACTTCTTGCAGCGCATTGCCAGCTGCCGCGCCAGACTTGGCTTCAAGATAATGACCAAATAACAGCACCCAGATGAGAGTTGATATCTCAAGATAAAAGTCAGCCTCAAGTGAAGGTATGAATGTGGCAGCGACCGAGAATAAATAACCCGACCCAACCGCAATCGACACCAGCGTCATCATGCCGTACTTACGTGCTTTGATTTCGTGCCAAGCATGTTCAAAGAAAATAAGAGCAAAACCGAAGATTACGGTCGCAACCACAAAACCAATCCACTTACTGAGTGTATACGCCTCAAGTCCTACGGCGTCCATTACCATCTCGTTGGCAAATACGAGTGGGATGAGAAGAAAGGTGACAATCCAGAACCGCTTCAAAAACGTCCCGGCCGAGCCATGTCCCATGCCGGGTGAACCATGATCATGATTGTGACAATGATTGTGTTGTGTGTGTGAATGTTCCATATGCTTTTTTGTTTGGTTATCTTAATGTTTTTTAAATACTTACGTCTATTACATCTGCAGCTGAAGTGGCATGACTCGTTTCTAGTTGCAGGGTTGAGAAGTAAAACTGGTACTTTTCTCGCAAAAGCTGTTGTGCTGTTTCAAGAATCTTCTGCCCGTTTTCATGGTTATCGATTTCTAGGTGGGCTGAGAAGATGTTTTTGTCTGACGTCAGTACCCAGGCATGAAGATGCCGCACTTCAGCAACCCCCACGATAGCCAATAGGTCCGCTTTGATTTTTTTAATATCGACCTCTTTTGGAACTGTCTGCATAAAGATGTTAAAGGCGTCAGCAATAATCTTGTACGAAGCCCAGAGTAAGACAAGACCAAAAGCCATGCCGAGAATGGCATCAATTGGGGTGTAGCCCGTGAGCGCAATGACTGCTGCTGCAATCAAAATCAGGATACTGCCCACAAATGTCTGCATGATGTGCCAGAAGGCACCCCGGACGTTCAGGTTCCGGCCCTGCTCTCTCCAC
>CAYGKU010000022.1:3356-7302 GCA_964350745.1 uncultured Candidatus Saccharibacteria bacterium
ACCCCTCATGTTCATATTAGTTTTCTGTTCTTGGTATATAAGCTTGAACGCAATGAATTCAGTAACTAAACCGCCCAGAGCAGCGACAAGCATGATTCCAGTCGGAAGCTCAACGTCTGCGCCAAGACGCATATAACCCATATAAAGCACGTACGCTGCCATCAAAAGCAGAAATACTCCATTTAAGAGCGCTCCAATAATCTCAGCCCGCCTAAACCCATATGTAGCGTTCGCATTTGGTTCTTTGCTCGAGATTCGATTAGCTACAAAAGCAATGAGAATTCCTCCGACCGCTGAAAAGGTATGGAACGCGTCCGAGATGACAGCTACCGATCCTGAATAGAAACCGAGTCCTAGTTCAACCAGAAAATAGACACCTGTCATCCAACCGGTAATTTTGAGTATGCCGGCATTTGTCTCAACGCCATGAAAACTACCTGTTCTACTGTTTGGGGAATGATTTCTGTGTGTATGTGGACTTTCCATATTGTTTAATTAATTTGAATAGTAATAGTCAGTGACAGTTTTGGCGGCATAGACGGATGCTGCGGCAATTACAAAACTACCTACAACATCAAGGGTGTGGTGTACTTCTGCCAGAACTCTGCCTATGCCTACTAGAAGACTGAGTGCCATGAGTAGTAGACCTGCACCTCTGTGGTATAGATAAATGAGACCAGCAATAGTAGCAACTAATAAAGTGTGCTCTGAAGGAAAGCCATTATCTGCTATATGTTGCACTAATGGAGTTATGTCGCTGACAACAAATGGTCGGGGATTTTCTACGACACCACTGGCGACTTTTCCAAGAGCAAACGAGAACGTAAGCGCAAATCCTGATAACACAAATAGTTTGATGTGGTCACGAATAGACACAAACAAAAGAACTGTCGCAGCAATTGCCACAACCACAATGTGTAATTTTGTTGCTAAAAATACGATCACACTCTCAGGCATAATGGTTATTCTTTAAGTCCATTAAGCCCGCCTTCTAATCCCTCAATATCGTAACCGCGCTCACGCAACTCGCGAGCAACTATTTCTGCCCGCACACCAGTGCGGCAAAAGACCACCATTTTCGTATCTTTAGGTAGATTGTCTTTTACGGCTTCGGTAAACATCTTTCCCATCGGTATATGTTGTGTGCCAGGGAGAGTGTCTGAATGTTCTAGCTCTTCAGCTTCTCGAATATCAATAAACAGCGTATTTGAATCCGATTCTAGTAGTTTTATAAATTCATCTTTTTTCATATAAGAAGTTAATTAGTGACGGTAATGGTTCCGACAGCAGTAGGATTCAAGTGGTCGTGATATTTCCACTCACCAGTTTGGTCGAAGATATACACATACTGCTCTCCCGGTGGACTGCCCTTAAACTGGTCAAAGGTTGGTAAATCAGTGTGAGCGGGATGGTCATCAGAAGCCACCCACATATCAATTGAGCTCTCGTTGGCGAAATGCACCATAGTACCGCGTGTTATCGACAAGTCTTTTGGCTCAAAACCCTCGTCGGTGTAACTAACAAACTCCATAGACCCCATACCCATTAAATGAATACCTTGTTGCTCACTCGAATTTGTAGAGATTGATGCTGGTACTTGTTGGCCAGTTTCAACATATACTGCAACCGGGACACCATTCTCTTCATACGGTTGATCGAGGTCATTGAAAATACGGTCATCTCCAGCATCTTCGTAAATCATTACCATAAGTTCCTCACCACCTTCATAGAATTCTCCTAATGGAATCGACACATTGTTGTGTGTTCCAGCAACTAGATACTCACTAATTTCTATGATCTGTCCAAGTCGATTCCCATCGACTGCTCTCACTGCTAAAAAACCACTTCTCGTCAGAGTCACGCTTTTTACTTCGACAACGTCTGCTGCCTGCTGTGGTGAGACCAATAAGTCCGAACCCCTGACAGTTGTGTCTGTCTCTGATACATCACTACGACTACCATCCAAGTGATAGGTAGTTTGTCTCTCTCTACTATTTAGTATAAGTAGCGACAAAACAGCGATCGCTACCACACCTCCTCCTAGTAATACTTTCTTTGACATAGGTCAGATTTTTAAACCACAAGATGTTTTAGCTAATAATGTTTAGTTGGTGCTACACAGCAACGGTTCTTTCATTTTTTTAAGAAGTAGATAGGTTGAAAATACCAACAGTCCAACTCCAACCAAACCAAATTCTTCACCACCAAGTGGTAGTAAGGCGAGAATGCCAGTTGCACCGAATAGTACTAATACAGTGCTTAAAATGAACGTGCCACAAGCAGCACAACCAATGCCGAGAAGACCGCTCACAAAGCCACTAACCCCCAATACACTTGTACCTCCTAAGCTTCCAGCACCTCCTCGCATACGTTTTATGTAGTACACCAAAAGCGAGACATTTATACCAAACATCAGAGCAATGGCGATTGTGTACGTTGCTGAAGTGAGCGTGAAGTTTGTTCCAATTGACCCATACAAGCTCAAAACAAAACTTACTTTTTCGATCAATGACCCAGCACTGTCGAACAACAC
Source organism: uncultured Candidatus Saccharibacteria bacterium (assembly GCA_964350745.1). Classification (GTDB taxonomy): domain Bacteria; phylum Patescibacteriota; class Minisyncoccia; order Phycocordibacterales; family UBA918; genus OLB19. Next base: position 5,890 of record CAYGKU010000022.1, read on the forward strand.
CAACGTTATGAGTTCAAGGTTTGGTAACCATACTGCGAAAGTGAAGACGGTGATGCTCACACATAATGCTAACGCTATGTATCTGGTGTTTTTAAACACTTCAACGAAAACCGAAAGCATGTTTATGTTTCGTTACGCGCGATTTCAATTAACTGCTGTACAGCCTGAGCTGGCTGAGCACCATTAATCGGGAATGTTTTTCCATTAGGGGCGATAAGAACACTCCACGGTGTTCCGCGACCACCAGTTTCAACCGCATTGGCTATATCAGCCTCGATATGATCATCGTATTTGCCGCTTTCAAAACAGTTTTGAAAGGCAGTTTCATCGAGACCAATTTCTCGCACAATTTGTGGAATAACGGTTTCAATTTCTGTTCGGTTGTTTGATGGGGTTAATTCCATAAAGCGGTCAGCAAATTGCCAGAAAGCATCGTTACCACCAAGTTCAGCGGCGCACTCTGAAGCCATCGCTTCAGCTCGAGCCTTTACGGGATGTAACTGATCTAATGGAAATTGCCGAAACACCCAAGCCACGTCACCATTTGCTTCATTGGCAACAATCTCATTCATGGTGTCATGAAATCGCTTACAGAACGGACACTCAAAATCTGAGTATTCAACAATTTTAATTGGTGCATTTGGATCACCCTTTATGTGATCCTCACTGGTAACTGGACGCACTGCGTCAGTAGAACCTTCTTCAAGTGTTGGTTGTGGTGTAGGCTGATTCTCAACTGCTACATTACTGGTTGGCTGGTTACTTCCGATGCCTCCAAAGTACAGTGCAGCTGCAATAAAAGCTCCAGCTATTACAATCGAAGCAGGTATAAGATATTGGTTTGTTGGTTGTTTAGTTTCTTCCATAGCGATAATTACTTCAGTTTATAAATACAAAAAACCAACGGTAAAGACTGTAACGAGCTTTACGCCGTTGGCTATTAAACTACGCTATGGAGTTTGGCGTGTATAACGCCCGAGCTAAAGAGTTCTCGCAAATATGAGTACTCTTGTGGCGACACAAGGTAACTTGATGGCGGACTATGGAAAACCTGTAATCTAGTCAGCGTGTCCGACAAAGAAAATGTATTGAAAGATCGGAAGCAGAGACAAGCCGCTGCTACTACCAACAGAAGCACAATGCCTGTTTGAATCACTGCATTATCAGCCAGTGTCATCACTGTCTCACAGGCAGCTCCAACATCGAGACCATGTCCGTGATCGGCAGCCATAGTGAAACAGGCGAAAGTAACCACTACGAACACACCCGCAATCAGAAGTGCAGTGAGTTTATGAGAAATATTGCTGTTTAACCAACCGGTCATACCTGTTACATTATTAATAATAACAAACGTGTCAAGTATTGTACACTGAAGTTCTGACACCAGACAAACTTTCTTTTTATTTAATGTAA
>CAYGKU010000022.1:7312-16483 GCA_964350745.1 uncultured Candidatus Saccharibacteria bacterium
TTTTCAAACACCTAAGAAAATCCCTTTTCTCCTCGGTACCACCCTCATGCAACATAAACTTTGCGTAGTTTCTGATGTCAATGCTACTAACAGCGATCTTTTCTTCTTTTCCCAGTAACATCTGCTGAAATTGTTTGTATCGCTTAACCTCAGCAGTAATCTTGTCTCGCATTGGTACCACTTTGATATCAATATCATCAAGTAGCGTTTGAAGTTGCAATACGAGGTCATTTTCGTTGATAAACCCGCAGTCACAATTTGGATCTCTGGTGCGAGTACATTTGTAATATACATAGCGATGAGTATTGCCATTCTTCTGCTTTTTAAACTTCTCTTCAGCAGTAATCCCTGAACCGCAAAGCCCGCATTTCATTACCTTGGTAAAGGCAAACTCCTTTTGCTGTGAACGTGGCTCAAGTATCTGACTTTTGATTTGCTCTTGGACGACAGTAAACAGTTCTTTAGTGATAATTGGTTCGTGTGCCCCGTCGTACCATTTACCTGAGTTCTTTGGATATTCAAATCGTCCGTAATAGAAGTGGTTTTCAAGAATTCGATAGAGATTACCTAGACTAAGGTGTTTTCCATTCTCGGTCTTGAAATCTAACTCTTCTCGGAGCCAAAGGTGAAGCTTTCGACCGCTCCAGCCATCATAGCCAATCTTTTCAAACATCTGCTTAATGACTGGTGCTCGCTCTGGGTCAATAATGGATTCGCACTTCTGATCCATTCGTTTGAATTTGGTATAGCCGGTTGGTGGACGACACGGCCACAATCCCATCTCGACTCTTGCTCTAAGTCCTCGCCTCACATTCTGACTCTTATTATCATTCTCTAGCTTAGCTTGGGAACATAGAATCATCAGGAGAAACTTTTCATTTGGCGAGTTACTGAAAGTCTGCCCGTAAGTTTGTATATGAACCAATTTCTTCGCATCCATCAAATCTACTACTGAACCTAAATCACCTGCATTACGACTTAATCTGTCTGGTGCCCAAGTTAATATTCCATTGTATTTACCTGAATCAATTTCATTTAACAGTTCTTGGAATATTGGTCGTTTACCAGAAGCTTTAGCTGAAAATGACTCTCGCTTTACATCAACGACATTGAGGCTGTGTCGCTCAGCAATAACTTGCATTTCTTTTATTTGAGAGTCGATAGACAATGCCTGCATTTCATCCGATTCGGTTGATTTTCTGGCATACAAACAGTATTTAACTCGTGCTTCTGATAACGATATATTTCCCTCCATATATATTATTAATGCCAGAGTTTACTAGTCTTGCTAAGCTCGTAAATATGGCAACAGATAACCTTACAGACCTTATAGAGCTACTTCAAGGGCTTGAAGATATTAAACCTGATCCTGGACTAGAAGATCGACAAGTTCGTGGTCCAAACGGAGAAATTATCACCTTATAGTCGCACTTAGCAAAAGACTGTTTTAGCGATACAATCCACTCAATAGCGGTTTTCTGCTATTATGTTCGATACAACACCTAAACTAGAGATATTTCTGGCATGGTGTACAAAATCCTACGCAAATAGAAACGGCCACATAAGCCGGCACTTATTTGCGTAGGTTCACATCCGAAAGGGTGTGGGATCGTTCCCGAAAGGGCGCTGTCGTCGGTCTTGTGTGGCCATTTGTGTTTACAAGACTTTTATAAATAAAAACCTACGCAAAAACATGGAAGAAAACAAAAAAGAAGAAACTAAGATCACTCTGGGCCTCATTATCAGTTGGGTCTTAGGAACTTTAGCTGCAATCGCTGGAGTCGGTACACTTTTCACTGAGCCAGTACCGGGCATTTTATTCATATTGTTAGCTTTAGTACTTTTGCCACCAGTGAACAAACTATTGAAGCAGAAGTTTAATTTCTCATTATCAGGTGGAGTGAAGTTCGTATTAGTGATTGTACTCTTTGGAGCTATCGGGGCTTTATTTGATACTGAGTCAATCACTCAAACTGGCAATGTTGTTTCAGACACAAATACTGAACAGTCAGCTACAAATGAACAAGAAGTACAACCCGAACAGAAATCAATCGAGATTGTCGATGTTAGTACTAAAGTCACCGAACAAAACAGTGTTTGGTGGAAGTACGCTTGGGTCTTAACTCTTAAAAACAATACGAATCGTGACCGCAGTGTCACTGCTGAACTTAAATGGGTAGATGCTGACGGCTTTGTCGTTGATTCAGCGACCGAATACTCACTAACAATCCCAGCTGGTGAGGAAAAGACCTTTAACGATTTTGCGCTTATCAGCACACCAGGATCAGCAGACGTTGAAGGTATTCAAGCTGAATTATCTAGTTTCTAGCGTCGTCTACGGTCGGGTGTATGGACGATTTCAATCTGTTCTTTAGATTTAGGTACAAGACAATCAACGTCTTGTAAGACATCCCTATAGTGGTGATACCAGAGTGTATCATCTTCAGTGGTTCCAGAACCAAGAAACGCCATAAGGAATGTGCTCTGGTTAGTGAATTCCTCAACAACTTTGTGAATTAGAAGTGAAAAAGCGTCTGCTAGGTCGTCATGTTTTTCAACGCCAAAACCTATCATCTGCTCAAGAAGCTGTTCGCAACCTTTGTCTGGAAACAGTATTACTCCACTACGAATCATTGGTGACGTTAGGGCCAGTCGTGTTCGCTTGTCATTGTGTGGCTTGATACCCTCGGCTTCTATGCCTTGCGATTCCAACATTTGTGGAAGGGCGTCTTGGTAGCTCACACTTTCAACCAACAGCTTGTCATGCCTACCAGACAACTCAGTACCTTTGTGTGCTTTCATTACATCTACTTGTTGCGGAAACGTTAGCCGTTTATTGATTAGTTGTGGCAAGATGAAAATACGCAACTTCTCGTTACATCCATAAATGCGTGCCGACACCATAGCAGTATAGTCAGCTGTATCTTTCACAGAAATTGCTAGATCAACACCTGTGTAGGTTGAACGGTACGCTTTATTGCTTGTCGGAGGTAACTTGTCAGCATGATAGTACTGAATCCACTCAGGGTGAATAATCTGGTCATCGTCTGGGATGATATTGAGGAGGTATTCACGTTGCCAAGCTACTTCGTCACCAATCTTTTTTCGTTCCTTTTCCAAAGATTTCTTGTCAGGAAATTTACCAGGCCAGTTTGATTTACCTTTATCGTTAACAATCGCACATGACATAAACGTGCCGTCTAACTCCTTTTTGAGAACTCGTTCACGCAGACGCATTAAGAGCGAATCTTCATGAAGTAAGTTACCAATTACAATCAAACGTGTGTCTTGGTCACCAGCTGGAATCACATCACCGGTGAGCCACTGATAGGTTTTGTTTCGTCCCTCACGCGTCTTGGTTGATTGCACGTCTTCAACATCATCACAGATAAACAAGTCCGGCCGATGCTGGTGATGACGTAAGCCACGTATACTCTGTTCAGATGAAGCAACGGTGATGCGAGCTTGGGTATTTGAGAACACTAACGAATTAGAACCCCACTCATCAGACTCTTCATTAAAGGGTCCGAGGTCATTTTTTAGGAGTGGATTATTTTCAAGTTCGTTACGAATATTCATCATGTGTTGCTTGGCTTGTACTTTGGTCTGGCAGAAGATGATTACAAATTTCCTCTGCTGTTTACCGAGAATCGCCCAGATAGGATATGCAGTCGTTACAATTGTTGATTTGCCAGAACCTCGAAACGCCACCACAAATAAGTTCTCATCTGGTTCATTTTCCAATTTACCAATTAAGTCACGCTGAAAGTTGGCAGTTGGAAACTGTACGTAGTGAGCGAAATAGAAGTGAAAGAAATAGTTAAAACTACCACCCATGATTTGTTGTCGCACCACACGGTCTTTCTTCATCGATGCAAACAGTTCTTCTGTAATTGGATTATTATTCTCTATCCTCATGCTGTTTACTTGGGATTATGCGAGCCATCTCTAGTGCTTTACGTACAGTGGCTTCCTGTTCAGGACTCAGTTCTTCAATGTCTCCAGTCCGTGTTACTTCAAGCTTGTCCTTGTACGCTGGGTGACGTTTGTTGAGCCAGAAACGTACGGCTGAGAAGTTTTTCTCTTTAATAAGTTGCAGGAGCTGACTCTCACTCATGTCATTCACAAACTCCACGCCATCTGCTAACGCTTCATCAAACTGCTTAGCGAACTCTTTGTCTTCTCGTTTCCAACGATAGACACTATTGCGTGAGACACCTACTTTCTCACACGCCACTTGCACAATTGGTACTTTCTTCAGTTCCATGAGGAACTGTTTTGAGTATTTAGGCTTTTTCATAGAAGTGTTTGATTAGTTCAGCTTTTTGACCTGTCAGTTTTTCGTATCGTTGTCGCACCACTTCACAAAATACCGGACTTTGTTCCAACGTATAGACACGTCGCTTCAGTAATTCAGCAGCGATCAGCGTACTGCCTGAGCCAGCAAACGAATCAAGAATGATGTCATTTGGCTTCGTACAGCGTTTGATAGCTTTCTCATGCAGACTGGGCGGTTTTGATGTTGGATGCTCGTACTCCGACGTCTTGAGTCGCTTAGCAGTCCAAACATTGTTAAGGTCTTCAAGCAGTTGATTGCCTGTACCAAGCTCAGTATTCATCACTTCGGTAGCATCTTTCACCGAGCCAGTAAGATACGGTGAGCCGATTGTCCCGTATACACAGAGTTCTATTACTTTGTTAAAGGCAACGGTTGGTGTCGGGCTGGCATTGTTCCTTAACCAAATATTTAGTCGACGATTCTTAATACCGAGTTCGTTGTATAGAGTCTGAAATACCCAGACCCACGCTTCGTCACACCAGTAGAAGACGTGAGTGTCTTTGGTCGATACCGTGAGTGCTGCTTCGAGGGTTTGTTTGATGAAAGTCTTGTATTGCTCTGGCTTCTTGTTATCTTCCACATTACCACCGTAACTAGCGTTGTTACCGACACCTTTGTCGTAGTCGAGATTGATATTGTATGGTGGATCTGAATAGATCATGTTAGTACGATCGTTTCCAAACAATGCTTGAATCGCATTTGCGTCGGCGCAGTCAGCACACAGAAGTTTATGGTTTCCGAGTATAAGCAAGTCACCTGATTTGATGTCGGTGTCCTTAGCTTCTTCGACTGCTATCTCCTCATCAAACTCATCATCTTCAGCTTTAAGGTCCTCGTCCCAAAAAGTGGCTAGTTCAAGTTCGTCAAAACCTGAGTCACTGAGCAGGTCGAGGTCAAAGCTTTTGAGGGCTTCAAAGTCCCAGTCGCCAGTGACTTTATTGGAAGTAATGAGATATTGCTCGTATTCTTTCTTAGTAAGTTTACGATTGGGTACACGAACATCAATCTCTTCGTTCCCACGGTCAAGTAATTGCATGACCTTTAATCGTTGATGGCCAGCAATCACTTTATTGTCGGTATCAATCGCTGGAATTTCCACCAGATTGAACTTCTCAAGACTCTTCTTGAGTTTTTTGAGCTGAACATCGCTCAAAGTACGAGGGTTACGTTCGTATGGAATTAAATCGTTAATGACACGGGTTTCTGTGTGCCAAATTAGTTTCTTAGACATTTTATTTAGTCTTAGGTAAATAAAATGTGCGGTATAGAAAATGCCTACTCCACACACGAAATAGACAGCGTTTTACTTCTACCTATTTCTTGCGCGGAGTAGGCACGGTGGGTGAGACTATGCGTTACTCTTCTTTTTACTACGCAATATTTGTACGTATATTAAATCAACCAGATCGCTCTTTGGCAAGTCGTCGTAGTAGACGCTTACCGTTTTTGCTTTTCAGAAACTCCTTGGTATCAGAACCGAAATCAAGTGGAACTCCTTGCTTAGGAAGTTGGAGTACTACCTTGTATCCTTTCGCTTCTTCTTGTCTCACGTATTCGATAAACGATGGATCTTTTTGTAAGTTCTCTGCAAACGCAGACCAATCTTTGCCTATGTCACCTGTTGTAGGGGAGTAAATTCGTCCAGGCTTGTCGTTACGAAACGCTTTCGCCACCTTACGGCCAACTGACTTAGTTTGTGGGTGTTTGGTGGTGTGCATCAGAAAATCGGTCAGTTCCAACACCTTGTATTTCTGACCGTGTATAGGCGTACATCGCTTGAGTTGCAGTTCGTATTGCTGGCTCATGCGTATAGTGTAGCACAGATTTTGAGGAAAGGTAAAAATGGTGTATACTTCTTTTACCTATGATAGATAACTTAAGTGATAAGGACCGCAAGGCGTTCTCCTTCATCCGCAATACGATTATTAATCAAGGCAAAAGTCCCTCATTGCGAGAAATAAACGCAATAACAAACGACAGTTCCCCTCGTTCAGCCAGTCTCGTAATTGACCGACTGGTCAAGACGGGACTACTCAAAAAGCGAGGGCGAGATTTGATCCTTACAGCCGAACGAGACTCAAGTTCTGTACATACTGTGTTGGTGCCGCTAGTTAACAATGTTGCCTGCGGTTCTCCTATGCTTGCTGAAGAGAATATCGAAGCAGAGATTGAAGTGTCCACTGCTCTTGCCAAGAACGGTTTTAAATACTTCTTGCTTCGTGCGAGTGGTGACTCAATGAATCAGGCCGGTATTAACTCTGGTGATTTGCTTTTGATTCGACAACAAACTACAGCTGAGAATGGTCAGCGAGGAGTGGCGCTCATAAAGGATGAAGCAACGGTGAAAGAGTTTGAGAAGAAAGGCGACGTTGTTGTACTTCGTCCACATTCAACTAATAAGGAACATAAACCTATCGTACTCACCGATAACTGCATTATTCAGGGAGTGGTAGAAGCAGTGCTCCCAGCTGACCTTTACTAAAAGCATATGTCACAAAAACGAATCACAGTAACCAGTGAAAGCGACACTGGACGCAATTTAAAATTTCACGATAACTACACGGGCAAAGACATGACCCGTGCTCAGTTTGCGAATGAAATTGATAAGGGCAATTACGATAACTACCATGTACGCAACGTTAACGGACTTCGTACACCTGTCTCCAATCCTGACGGAAAAGAAAGCAATAACCTTGATTAGCAATAACTATGAACTTTACCGACAACCAACTACTGAATTATGTAAACAGAATAAAGTTTACTGACGAAGATAAGAAAAAGTATCAGCCACAGATTGACCATCTGGTGAGTTCTGTTAAGCAGAAAATTGCAGAACAAACTGACACAAATGTCATTAAAGTGCTGCAATGTGGCTCGTGGAGAAAAGGGACTATCTTGAAACCAAAGGATGATGTCCCAGTTGATATTGATTTAGTGTTTTTCTTGAATATTGAACATGGTGACATCGAGTCACTTCAGCAAGCGCACGATTACGTCCTGCCGATTCTTAAGAGTGTTTATCCTCAAAAAAGTGATTCAGATTTTTGGACAAACCCTAAAACGGCCGGACTTGAATTTGTTGACTCAGGCTTAAATGTAGATGTCGTCCCTGTTGGTAAAACAAATGTTCCTGACTATGTTGCACAGCCAGACTCTGACTCTGGCTTATATTTCACATCTCCAGAAAAACAGCTTGTGTTTGTTTCAGAACGTAAAGAGCAAAATGCTAATTTTTCTGCCATCGTACGCTTGTTAAAGAAGTGGAGAGATTTTAACGAGGTTGAACTTTCCTCGTTTGCCATTGAACTCATCGTTTCTCATCTTGATATTGAAAAAGGGGTTGAGACAAATATTCAAGAGTCAATTTTGAGATTTTTCCGATTAGTCAGCAAAAAACAAATGCCCGTGATACTTTTTGACGTACCATTCGGTAAATACGTTCATGACGGCGCTCATGTGTACATTGCTGACCCGACGAACCAAGAAAATAATGTGGTTAAAAAAACGACTGACTTGGAATGGAACATGATTCGCATTGAAGCGGATAGAGCGTTTGAGACTCTGCTTCTTGCTGAAGAGGAGGAACATATCACGACCGTCACTGCGTTATGGAAGGAAGTTTTTGGACCGTCTTTTAACATTGACCCAATTGAAACATAGACTTATGACACAAACAGAACTTAACCAACTATACAAAAATATCGCAACTGACTTTAAAATTGTCGCTCGCAAAACTGAGTTATGGGATTTAGATTATTGTCACGATGTTTTGCATGACGTAAAGCGATTCATGTTATTTAATTATGCAGACACAGTCTCGTTGGTTCTGCATGACGACATGGGTAATTCATTAAAAGCAAAGAAATACAAAATTGGGACAACCACTAGATTACAAAATGACCGGCCTGGCGCTATCGACTGGGAAGATGGTGAAGGTACAGGTCTTTCAGTTGTTGTTATGCATACAGATTACTACCTCGATCTCCCGACTCACCGAAAGGACTCATTCTTTGAAGATTTAAGACTAAACAGTTGGGGGCCAAGTGGCGTGGATGTCGATTTTCCTCACCTTCCTAAACAAACGAACAAACGTTACACCCACGGCAATAGCGGAGTTGACCGGATTGATTTTAATTAACAAAAAATAACCTGCACAAGATATGGATGAACTAAAAAATTTATGTAGAAAAGCAGACCAATCGCGCACAATTCATAGTTTACTGCGAGACGAACTTGTACTTATTGATACCTTAATCACAGCTTATGTAACTATCGGTAGTGCGGTTTCTGCTATGTTAATTTTTGCACCCATAGATCAGAAATATGACCTGTGCGTCGGACTATTCCTTGCTAGCATTTTTATTGCCAGTCTCATCCCAGGCACCTTTGATTTGAAACAAAAAATTATCGATAGAAGCGTCGCTGTACAACTGTGGGGTAAGTGGCTGAGAGATGCAAAAACAATTTCTGACAATGAAAGTACTGATAACCCCTCAGTGAATGATTTGTTACAGAAATATAAGGACGTCATGGATCAAACTCCATTGATACCAGATAGAAAATTTAATAAATACAAACAAATTCATTTACAGAAGGTTTTAATTTCAAAGACCTTGGACAAGTTTCCTTTTAAGTCCTTAAGAAAAATTAAGAAAGAATTAACTGATAATGAAAGCGACCACAACACTTGATGCAAATACAGTAGTTAGTCTTCTGATAGATAGTCTAGAACAAGGAACAAAAGACGCTGTAAACATGATTTGGAGCGGATTGATAGCTTATTTGAGTGACCACTGGATAGTTTTTGGCCTGATAGTCTTTTTAATATTTAT
>CAYGKU010000023.1:0-8239 GCA_964350745.1 uncultured Candidatus Saccharibacteria bacterium
GTCGAGGAATCGGGTACCGCTTGTGTCTGCGCTCCGCAAGAGCAAAGAAGGAAGTTTCCAAAAGGTAGTGATGTCTGTGTTTATATCGATGAGTTAGCGATTCCATATCTCTATGGGTTGAGTCATTTTGAAAAATTCCGAACGTGGCCATGGGGAGAATGGTCCCACGCTTTTGGACCAATAGAAGCATATGCAGAAATCGATAATGTTACTCCTGAGGATGTCACAGCAACACTGATATGGATTCGAAAAAATACTAATTGGATTGAATACCATAAACAGATTAAAAAACCGAATCCGAACAAAAGGTGCCTTTGTCAATCTGGTAAACCCTTTGGTCGCTGTCATAAAGATGCATCCAATGGTTTAAAGAAATTATCTGAAGATACTAAAAAAATGGGTTTAAATGTTAAAGGTCTGCTTGATGTTATTGCCAATAGACTTAACAATTAATAAGTATGGGCAATATCTTTTTTAAAAACTACTGCTCACTCCTCGACGTACCAACCTCGAAATCAGCCGAGGGTATTATTTGGCAGATACTGCTACAAATGAAAGAGTATTGGCTTTGGATTGGTGTAGGTCTTCTAGTAATTGTGTTGGTTGAGATACTGACACGTCACGAGAATTCATATAACTCAGCCAATGGCTTCACTCCAGAATTCAACCGAATGGTCGGTAGTCTTTCGTACATGTTGCTGCAATTGGCAGTGTATTTTTCTATACATTTGATAGTTGGTAATATTGCATATTGTTTTCCGTGGCCATACGTCGCTCATGCCTTAGTGTTTTCACTCAACTTCGCTATTCTCCATGGTATTGGCTTCTGGCCAGAAAAACCAAAACCAAAGCGATACTACCGCCGTAAGCGAAAGTGGTAAAAAGTGTCACTTTTTGAGCTAAAATACCTATAGAATACGTGTCCGTTTTTTTTGTGGTGTTATTATTTCTGCTCCTCTTTATTGTTACTTTTATGGCGGGTGAATTTTAGGTAGCCGATAAGGGCGACTATCGCTATAAGGACACAGCCGAATATCTGTTCGGTTGTGCCCAGGTTTGGCATGTAGGCTAGGATAAACGCGAAAGGGGTGATGCCGATCATGGTGGCGAGAGTATAGGTGGAGAGTTTTATGGTGGAGAACAAGCCAATGGCATAGCTGAGAATATCGACCGGTATTAGCATGCGCAGGATAATTATATGCCAAAAGATGTGTTTTTCTTCAAACATGTTTTCATACTGGGAAACCTTTTCCAAGTTCACGTATCTTTTTAGGAGTGGTTGGCCGTAGTGTCTTGATAACAAAAAAGCGATCACCGCACCAATGGTCCAAGCGGTGATACTTAAAAAACCGGTCAAGATCGGTCCCCAAAGACCGGTAGCTATCGGGATCAAAGGTACAGTACTGACGGGCGCCACTACGGTGGCCACTATGCCTAAGAGGACATAGAAAAGCATTCCCATATAGCCAAAATCTAAATTTGCTCTCAGGTCTTCTTGAAAGGTTTGGGTGAGAAACATGGCGGCGACAAAAAGCATCGCGACCAAGAGAAAACCGGCAATGTCAAATATCTTTTTCATGGTACTGATTAAAGCATATTTTTCTGTTAAGCAATATATTTTTTCGGCGCAGATGAGGAGAAAGTGGTTTGATTGTCTTAGGTGGTGACCGGAAGAATTTTTTGGCTGTTTGTATCAGAAAGTGATCTGATTCTAAATAACGCAGGCGACCGCGGGTTGGATGCGATCTGCGACTATATCATAACCGGCATCGTTTGGATGAACTAGGTCGCTCATAAATCGTGATCGCCCAAAAATATCATCATAAATATCCGATACGTAGAACGAGCCTGTATCAAGGGCTATTTGTCGGTAGTTGTCGTCGATGCGTGAGTCGTAAATAACGGTGTCAAATCCAACTACGATAGTGACGGCGCCGGTATCTTGAATACGGTCGATGATCGTTTCAAGATTGGCGAAGGTTTCTGATCGTGGGATCAGTGGAACATTCATCCAATCGTATCCAATATCATTTGCTAAATTATCTAGATCATCTTGCAAGTTACGTTCAGCCAAACTATCTGATAAGGTTTCGTATAAACGTCTAATTTCGTCATTTCCACCAAGGAATACGATCACGGCTGAAGGATCATGTCTAAGCACATCTCTATCAAGTCTCGAGAGGGCATCTAGGGTGGTGTCACCGGGGACTCCTTTATTCATAATATCGACATCAAGTCTGTCTTCTAGCTCCGATACGTAATCTTCTCCATTTGAAGCTCCGACCCCAAACGTGACGCTGTCACCAAACGCAATGATCGGACCTGTCTTGGTCGGAAAGTTGGTGATGTTTGAGGTGTTTAGGTTGCAGGTTGAAGAACTGTCATTGTCGACGACTATTTTTTGGGAGGTGGCGACTTTATCATAGCTGTTATTAGCAAAAAATCGAAACTCAAAAGTACCATCGGTATCAAGCTCGAAAGTCTCGGTGTAGGACAAAAAATCAACATACTCAAAATCCAGGTATTGCTGATCGCTCGCTCCCGGTCTGTATAGTCCGATCCAGTTCAGAAAAAATGATTTACCACTTGGTACTGACCAAGTCACTCTAGCGACATCACCGCGAGCATATTCTGTTTTGTTTGGAGTAAGGCTGTATCCTAGATCGTTCGTGTCATCGTCGTTTGGGTTGGTAGGATCCTCTTCGGAGGAGGTGACAGTAATTTCCTCTGAGGTAGCTACTTTGGTATAGCTATTGTTGATATATTGTCTGAATTCATAGGTTCCGGGTTGGGTGATGGTGAAGTCAAGTGAGTCGTTGGTGCCAACATATATCCATTGAAGATAGCGGTTGGCGGTTGAGTTGGTTTTGTATAATCCGATCCAGTCTCGGCTGGTGCTGGTTTCATTCCATGACACGGTGATCTTTTCGCCGGTCCTCACTGTACTTTTATTAACGGTGAGTTCATATTTTGAAGAGTCACTGGGATCATCTTCATCTTCATCTTCATCCTCTTCTCCATTCTCATCCTCGTTTTCGTCTTCTGTGTCGTCTTCGGGATCGGTTTGGTCATCTGTATTTTCGATCGAAAATACTTCACTTTTTGCTACTAGATTATAGATGTTATTGGAGAAGTAGCGGAATTCATAGTCGCCGGGTTTTGTGATATTAAAATTAAGCGAACCACTCTTTTGGCCTGTGTATTGCCACCGCAAATAACTGCTATTGATAGTGTTGGTCCTGTATAATCCGATCCAGTGATCAGTGATGTCGGGACTGTCTGTCTCCCAATAAACGGTGATAGAACCGTCGGAGTTTACATCTGTGGTCAATTCATATGAAGCAGATTGAGAGAACACTACACTTGGTACCGCGACTGCAACACAAATAAAAAGATATGTAAATAGTCTCATATTGGTAGTATAGTCTTTTTTTTCATCAAGTCAATCTTTGTTTTTTAGCTGTTAGCCCATAATAAGTAAGTGGTTTCGCGTGATCTCAGGAGGGGATAGTAAGTCTTGCTTATTGGTATCAGCTTACATAAAATACAGGCATGTTCGGTATCGAACCTACCGTTATATGGATGATACTCGGGTTTCTCCTAGCCTCTTATTCGGTAATTGGCAATGATAGTGTTCAGACTTTAGGCACCTTCATTGCCTCAAATCAAAAAACTAAATGGTATTACTTATGGGGCTTTACGGCCCTTATTTTAGTGGCCACGCTTTCGATCAGTTATTTTAGTACCGGTGGCGATATTTCTTCCGGTCGACTGGAGAAAATACCGTTCATCGAGATACAGTGGTATCACGTAATAGCACCGTTGGCTTTGGTGTTGTTGACCAGGGTGGGAATTCCGGTCTCGACTTCACTTTTGGTCTTGAGTGCTTTTGCGTCTTCGATGGTCTTTGGTAGTATCTTGATGAAATCGGCTTTGGGCTATTTGATAGCGGGGGTGGTGGCTTATATTCTTTGGGTTGTCATTTATAACTGGGACAATAAGAGTAATCCGGTACCACAAGAAAGAGAAAAGATCTGGCGAATTTTTCAGTGGATGGCCACTGGTTTTCTGTGGTACACCTGGCTTTCTCATGATATTGCCAACGTGGCGGTCTTCTTGCCACGAGAGCTTGATCTGCTCCAGTTCGGGTTGGTCGTCACTATCTTTGTGTTGTGGCTAGCTTATATCTTTTGGCGCCGAGGAGGGAAGATCCAAAACATTGTGATGGAAAAAATGAACACCAACTACGTGCGGAGCGCCACTTTGATCGACCTGTGTTATGCTCTCATTCTTCTGGTGTTCAAAGAATGGAACAGTATTCCGATGTCGACCACTTGGGTCTTTATCGGTCTTTTGAGTGGACGAGAGTTGGCGATGTATAGTCGAATGAAAGGTTATGGATTCAAGGATGTCTTCCCGATCGTAGGGAAGGATATGCTCAGGCTTTTGGTCGGACTATTGATCTCGATCTTGATCGCTTTGGCGATCCAAAACCCGGAGTTCTTTACACGGTTGCTTGGGTAGGGATGGTTTGGGTAGGGATGGGTAGAGAAGAAAAATGACCGGCGCCTGCGGCGCCGGTCATTTTTCTTCTCTTAAGCCAGACTCAAGATCACTCATTCTTGGCGTTCTCCCAAATACCGTTGATGTTTCCTTCAACGTCTTTGAAATAGGCAACAGCTCCCATGTCACCAACTGTGATCCTTTCTTTTACCACCTCTCCTCCCGCTTCCACCACTTTCTTAAGCGAGTCCTCAATGTTCTCGACATTGATCGTTATCATCGGAGCTTTGAAAGGAGAATCTTCTCGATCAAACAAACCTCCACTAATATGACCTTTTTCCAAGGGCATATTATTCTCATCAGTTTCACCGGTTATGGCCATGGTGTAGTTCATGTTTGGGACAACACTCATGTTCCACTGAAAGACCTTCGAATAAAATTCACTGATCTTTTCCCTGTTGTCGCAGGGGATTTCAAAATGTACAACTTTGTCCATATGTTTTTTAGGTTAAAGAAATAATATGTATATTCTATGCTTTTGTACCAAAAGTACAATGTCATTATTTCGCTTGATGAATGACGCGTTGCGGGAATGGTATTTCAATACCTTCGTTATCAAAAGCGATCTTCAAGCGCTTACGCAATTCACCGGCTACATCCCACTGCTCCAGTGGCTTAGTGTCACCAAGGATCTTGATGATGACCGACGAGTCGGCAAAGTCAGATACTCGAATAAACTTGGGAGTTTCGATGATCTTGTCTTTCCAGTCCGGATCTTCAGCTAGTTCCTGACACACTCTGTTGACCACCTCGATGACGTGTTCAATGTTGGCGTTATAAGAGATTCCGATATCGAGATTGACCCGAGCAAAGGTCTTTGTCAGGTTGGAAACTTGAGTGACCTCTCCGTGAGGGATGTGGTGCACGGTACCATCAAGGTCGCGCAAAGTGGTCATACGCAGGGTGATGTCTTCCACTATTCCGGCAGTGGTACCGACCTTGATCACGTCACCGATACGATATTGGTTTTCCATAATGATGAACATACCACTGATCAGGTCGCGGATCAGATACTGTCCGCCAAAACCAAGGGCCACACCAGCGATACCGGCAGCCGCCAAAAGCGGACCGATCTCAACACCAATCCCTTGCAACACCATCATGCCGGCCACCACGAAGATCAAGATCTTGAGGGTGGTGGAAAAAATAGCGATCAAAGTATCCTCTCTCCTACCTTCTGATGCTGGGTCATGATTGTGGTTACGGATAATGACTCTTCTAACTATCTTCTCGATAAAGACTTCGCCAAATTTGAAAAATACATAGGCAATGATAATGGTGCCGAGAACATAGATGCCGTGTTCAAGGAACCAAGGGGTAATAGCTTCGATCATGTTATTTAGTGTTTCGGACATGGTGCTGATTTTTTTATTTTTATAATTATTATTCTGTAATAAAAACATTATACAAGAATTAGTTCACAGTACTAATCCCATGAATATGGTATATCCTTTGTTTTTTGGTAATGTATAATTATGAGCAAACCAAAATAAGTAAAAGTTGGTTGATAGAAAATATATAACATGCCAGAGAAGACCACTTCATTCTTTCGAAAGTTGTTTGATATTCGCGAGGGTGCCGGAGAAAAACATTTGATAATCGAGAACGTTAAAGACGACGCTGATTTCAGTAGTGCTCGGCTCTGGACTTTGGTGTTTGCTATTGGAGTGGCTTCGGTCGGACTGAATATCAACTCCATTCCGGTGGTGATCGGTGCCATGCTTATCTCTCCACTAATGGGGCCGATCGTCAGTATCGGCTTGGCGCTTTCCATTAACGACTGGGGGTTGATGCGTCGGTCTTTTCGCAATCTGGTGATACTGACCGTGATCAGTATCTTTATATCAGCCCTGTACTTTATTTTGACTCCGATCACCAACGCTCAGTCCGAGCTTTTGGCTCGTACTTCACCTACGATATTTGACGTACTGATCGCTATCTTTGGTGGTATGGCCGGTTTTATCGGGGTGACACGAGCTAAGCATAGTAATGTCATTCCCGGCGTGGCGATCGCGACTGCTTTGATGCCTCCCTTATGTACGGTGGGTTACGGTATCAGTACCTTGCAACCTAAGTTCATTTTTGGTGCTTTCTATCTGTTCTTGATCAACAGTATCTTTATTTGTCTTTCATCTTTGTTTGTGGCGTCATTCTTGAAACTACCAAAAAAAGAATATGCTGACGTAGAAAAGAAAAAACGGGTCAATCGCATCATTACCTGGATCATATTTATCATCGTAACTCCGGCCATCTATCTGGCGTACACTTTTGTCGGGCAAAATAATTTCAATCAAAATGTCGACCGTTACATAGAGAGCGTCTTTACCAGCGAAGGTCACGTGGTAGTGTACAAAAAATTGTCGTACGCCAAGAAAGAGGTTGAGCTGGGCTTCTTGAGTTCTCATTTCAGCGTGGTGGAAATAAGTGAATTTGAGGATAGACTGGACGATTTTAATCTTGAAGACATAAAACTGACAATACGACAAAATGATTTTTCTTTGACCAAGGAAGATTGGGAGAGGGTGCTCGATGAGGTGGAAGGGGATAAAGAAACCATTACCGCACTTGAGGCGCGCCTAAAAAGTGAGCAAGCTTCTTTCCAAAACCCAAGCCGATTATTGGAGGAGGCTAAGGCTATAAATAACAAGATCACGAACATTGCCATTGGTGAACTTGATTTTGGGATGATCGATGAAAGCGATAAGGGTGATGTGGTGGTGTTGGTGTATACAACAGCTACCGCTACCGAGCCTGTAACGATGACCGAAGCCGGCGTCATCACTAATTGGCTCAGTACTCGCTTGGAAGAGGAAGTAGCTGAAACCTACTTCATTCCGCCGGTTGACCGATCTGATCCTAGTCGGTAACTAGAAATTAAAAGAGTTAAATATAATGAGATCTGTGTAATTTTTGCACTTTAGTGATACACTTATTTTAAGTTGAGGTTTAATTATGATCAAAATATATTATGAACAACATTATCGTTACCACCACCGAAACTGTACCCAACATGGAGATCAAAGAGATCATCGGAATCGCCCGAGGTAGTACGGTGCGAGCTAGGCATATTGGTCGGGACATTACGGCCGTCTTCAAAGCGGTAGTAGGTGGAGAAATTTCCGAATACACCAAATTGCAAGCCGAGGCGCGCGAGCAAGCTTTACAGAGAATGATAAAGGACGCGGAAAGTCACGGGGCTGATGCGGTTGTCGGGGTGCGTATCACTACTTCTATGGTCATGAACGGAGCGGCTGAGATCTCGGCGTATGGTACAGCAGTCAAATTAAGTTAATCAAGTATGGAAACTCTAATTGTCTTGTTGTTTTGGGGATTTATGATCGGAGGCATCATCTACTACGCCATTAAGCGACAAGAGGACAAAAAGAAAGAGGACTTTGAGGATCGGGATAATTAGTTGTTTAGCCAAACTTTCGACTAAACTCTGAAATACTTTTGGCCAAGCTAATATCAAGATCGGTGATCTTGTTGTCGGCGTCGTGAGTAGATAGGGTTATGGTCACTTTGTTGTATGTATTGGACCAGGTAGGGTGATGGTCTAGTCGTTCAGCTTGGAACGCGATCAGGTTGATAAAAGCCATCGCTTGCTTAAAATCAGGTAGTACAAAATTGGCAGTTAATTGACCGGCATCTACTTTCCAGTCAGGCAGTTCTTTTA
>CAYGKU010000023.1:8249-8572 GCA_964350745.1 uncultured Candidatus Saccharibacteria bacterium
ATCTTCGTTTAATATTACATACTTGGTCATGATTATGATTTTAGCAGATCGATCGGCAGGTGTCTTGTGATCGTTTTTGTTTGGGGGATGACCTGCTAAACACCTTCATCACTTTCAAGTTCTGAAAAATAAGAATTTTTAGTAATTTGTGCAAATAGATTTTTTAATTGCGGGGTGATATCGTGGGGTAAATTATTTTTATCGATCCATAACATTTCGCTGGCCAATTCCGGTTCGCCGATCTTTGGTTCTCCTAGCCATTTTTTGGCTTTAAAATAAAAAGTGGTATAGATGATTTTAAGATCATAAAAGATTTGTATCAG
>CAYGKU010000023.1:8621-13955 GCA_964350745.1 uncultured Candidatus Saccharibacteria bacterium
TTAAAATAAAAAATGGTATACAGGTCTCTTTTGTAGTCAGTATGAACGAACTCAAGGTCTTCAGGAGAAACGTCAACTCCGGCTTCTTCTTTTACTTCTTTGACTGCTGACTCTCTGACCTGAAAGCCTTTGTCGACATGTCCGGCCGGTATGGTCAAAAGACCGTCCGCCCAACCGGTATTCTTCCGTCGCAAGAAAAATATTTTGTTATCTTTTTCCAAAATAACAAAAACTGCGGTGCGGGTTAGGTGGCGGTCTGACATAAATAGGGTTAAATTCAGTTAAGTTAAAGTATACCAAGTCTTGTTTGTTAAGAAAAGAGATTGGCCTAAAACCGCCAAACCTACGGTTTGGCGGTTTTAGATCTTGGGTACAGGAGAACATCTCCCATTGAGCCCTCACGGAAGTCTTTTTTTGATCCTGTTATTTTTCTGGTATGATAAGACCATTATGATCGTCAGTTTATCGAAAATATTCAAGAGCTTCTTTGTTGTTATGGTTGCGGTCGTGACCTTGTTGCCTATATCTGTTTTTGCGCAGGAGGTGTTCAATGAGGATCGAGGTACTTGGCACGGTAAGGTAACCGAAGTGATCGATGAAGAATCGAGGGTGGTGCCGGGAACAGATACGGAGTATTTATTTCAAACCATTAAAGCGGAGGTGCTGGACGGTCCTAAAGAAGGAGAGGTCATTACTATAGAGAATGATTATCTGGAACTTGAGGTAGGTGATAAATTCTACTTCAACTATAACGTTTACATAGATGGTAGTGAGGATTATGGAGTGGTGAATATTGATCGAAAAGGTGCGTTGTATTTTTTGATCGCTGTCTTTGTGGTGACGATAATAGTGTTTGGTGGTTGGCAAGGAGCGCGGGCACTGTTTGCCTTAGCTGGTAGTTTCTTTGCTATATTTTATATTTTGATGCCCGGGATACTTGGCGGTTGGAGTCCGTTCTTGATCAGTGTGTTGGTGGCCTCGGGAATATTATTTGCCGTCATATTCTTTACGCATGGCTTCAATCGTGAATCCGTCGTCGCCTACAGCGGGACCATGATCGCCGTGTCTTTGACCGGATTGTTTGCTTGGTTGGCGGTACACGCTACCGATCTCTCCGGTTTTGCTGATGAGGCATCTACTTATTTGAACTTCAACACCAACGGCATGATCGACTTCACTTCATTGTTGCTGGGTGCCATCATTATTGGAGTACTTGGAGTACTTGATGATATTGCGGTCACGCAAGCGGCTGTAGTGACAGAGCTTTATGGCAGTAATCCGTCCATGAGTCGAAGAGAAGTTTATCAAAAAGCGTTAAGAGTAGGGCGCGAGCATGTTGGGGCTTTGGTCAATACTTTAGTGTTGGCCTACACCGGAGCCTCGCTACCGCTTCTGTTGCATTTCTACACCGCGTCTTCCGGATTAAGTATGGCCATCAATACTGAATTGTTCGCCACTGAGATCGTGCGAACTATTGTTGGTAGTATTGGACTTATTATGACCGTACCGATCGTGACGGGCTTGGCGGTATTTTATTTAAAAGGATATAAACCAAAACATCCTCATTCACATTCACATGGACATGGTCACAGCCACTAAGTAGACCTGTGATCTTATGGCAGAAAGTCTAAAATAAAAACAAGACGTTGAACGTCTTGTTTTTATTTATCCATAGTAGTTCTAGTCAGGTGACCTAGATATCGGTATTAAGGTCGCTATTTACTTCATTCAGGCTTTCTATTGTCGCATCCGTGGAATTACTTTCAGCATTGGTGTCGGAGTCTACGTTGGCGGAACTTTCTACTGAAGTATCAGATCCGTCACTGGAGGCTTCGGTGTTCGATCTTACGGAAGTGCTGCTGTTGACTTCAGTTTTGTTATCCGGTGTTTTGGTTTTACTGTCATCGTCCATATCCTCTTCGTTGTCAGAGTTGATGTCGTTGCGTAGTTCAACGATCAGTGAATTTATCGTGTCTAAAGCGGAATCTGCCCCTGTTTCTACTTCGGTCTCCAATTTATCAAGTGAACGGTTTAGGTCGTCCAATTCCGCTTTTAGTTCAGTGTTTGCTTCAGTATAGGCGGAAGCGAGGTCTGTTCTTATATCTTCGATTACGTTTAGGGTAGCTTCTACGTTGGTTGCTATACCACTCTCCAGGTCCGCCTTAATATCAAGCATGGCAGACCTAGCTTCTTTTTTAGCTTCATTTATTTCTTGTTCGGTCTCCGGCCTCTCCTTGTTTTCGTCGACCGAAACATCAGCTTTGTTATTGTTACTTACTTGCATTGCCACTACGCCACCGATGCTTATTATTGCTATGATGACAACTACCGCAAGAACACCAATTCCTTTTTCTGCTATTTTATATTTCATATTAATTTTTTGTTCTTATTATTTTAAGGTTATTTTTGGTCTATTGTCGCGATATCATTTTAGCGATATGGTACCCGATAATTCCACTTTTGTTTCTTTTGCGACACAAAGTAACTAAAAGTCCTATTTTTGATCCAGGTATCATTTTGATCGCTAGCTGACTTTTAATTGCGCATGAAAGTCATGAATTCATTATAGCAATTTATTAGCCATCTATCATTTAGCGTGAGAAACTTGATATAATCAAAATAATGAGCAAAAAACTTGAGCCGAAAAAATCTGAGGTAGTTGATGGTTACACAATTAAATATCACGCAAACAGCAAGTCGAGGTGGTCAAAAGGAAAAATGAAAAATGGAAACCCCGATGGGTACTGGGAATGGTATCGGGTTGACGGTACGATCAAGCGCTCTGGGTATTTCAAAAGCGGTGAGCCGATCGGAGAATGGATCACATATGACTCAACAGGCAAAAAACACAAGATCACTCAACGATAATTGTTTTCCAGACATCGGCATCTTTCAAAATCAGAACATTTTATTTCGATCAAGATGTTCTTACTATGAAAGTATTATCATTTTTATATTTTCTTCGGTCATTAAAAAATCAGGTCTCTTGGTAGCAAAAGCCACCCCAGAATATAGAAGTGTATAGAACAATAAAAAACCGCCATATGGCGGTTTTTTTTATTGTTCTACTCCTGAGGGAATTTTGATATATCCATAAAAGACGGCTCAAGAATGTATCCTTCCGTGTCTTCCACTTCGTAAGTATACATAAAGTCTCCTGCCATCTCTTGATTAAATTTGTTTTCATACACTCTTCCTCCGGCACTTTTGGCTTTAGCGCAAAATTCATCCACTTCTTCTTTAGAAGCTAAGCTTAGGGCGTAGAAAGCGCTGGCTGACTCCTTTTGATCAGGTATGTTTTTTCCATCACTAAAGTTATGGGCAAACTCTTGAGTGAGAAGCATAAAGACGATCTCCTCACTCCACACCATAGAACTCGCATCATCGTTGCTAAACATAGGATTTTTGGTGCAACCAATTGCTTCGTAAAAAGCAGTAGCTCTCGCTAGGTCTTTGACGATCAAATTTATGTAGATTGATTTCTTTGTTTGCATATAATCAATTTTACCACAATTCAACTTGAAAACTTATTGAGGGAGGTGAAGGGTATTAATAACGCTTGATAAATGTACATACAGGCTTGACTCTAACGTTGCGTGATAGTTTAGACTTTGTTATGGTGAGGTCGACACCACACCAATTACTATGTCTACAACATACACAATCCAACAACTCGCTACCCTGGCAGGAATAACAGTTCGTACTCTTCATCACTACGATAAGATCGAACTTCTTAAGCCTGCTTGTCGTGAATCAAATAGTTATCGTCAGTATGGTGAGAGCGAACTGCTTCGACTGCAACAAATAATGTTCTTTCGTGAGCTTGAATTTCCGCTCAAGAAAATCAAACAAATTATTGATAGCCCGGACTTCGATACCGTACAAGCCCTCAAAGAGCATAAAAAGTTGATTGAAACCAAGAAGAAACGGATGAGTGAGTTGTTGAATACGATCGATAGTACTATTAAAAAAATTAATAAAGAAAAAGATATGGATGATCAAGAACTCTATGAAGGTTTCTCAAAGGAAGAACTTGCGGCTTGGAACAAGGAAGCCAAGGAGCGTTGGGGCCACACCGATCAATACAAACAATCGGTAGGTAAATATGAATCTCTCACGAAAGAAGAGAAGCTCAAGCTAAAGAAAGATGGTGAGGCTCTGATGGACGAGATAGTTGCCAATATGGACAAAGGTCCAGGCAGTCCTGAAGTACAGGCTCTCGTACAAAAACACTACGACAGCCTACGCTTCTTTTATGAGCCAACTTTAGAAATTTATCGTAACTTAGCGGATATGTATGTAGGTTATCAAGGGGATGACCGCTTTCGAGCCTACTTCGAGAAACATCACAAAGATCTGCCTGAGTTTATGCGCGACGCGATACATGTATACTGTGACACACATGCTCAATAAAACAAAAAGCACCCGGTGGGTGCTTTTTGTTTAGTTTGTATATTTTGACCGACTCAATTTTTATCCGCGGATCTGAAAGACCGTTAGACAGTTCTGGGAATGAGAAGTGTAACTTGGGCAGTCATTGAAAAACACTTAGTTCATTTCTTCTTGCTGAGAATATATTTTTGCGATGCGTTCATTGGTTTATCCTTGCGGTGGACACACCCCATCCAACAGCACGGGCGACGTTTTCCTTTGGCTAGATCCTCACGTGCTCGTTCTAGATGTTCTTTTCTTGTTTCAGCTTTCTTAACTGACTGCACCCAACAGATCCATTCATTGCGCGCAAGAGGTGTTATATTTTCCCAGGTCGAAAGCGCCTTCTCTGAAGATTCGAGCACTTTTCTTAAGTCGGTTGGTAGTTTGTGCGCGGTACCACCTGAAATCTTTTGGGATGACATTATGGCAATAATAACAAAAAATCTTTATTGCCGTAAGTGTTGAGCGCAAGATCAATTGTTTGTGGTGATCGTCCACGCTTGTGTTTTTCAAGTAAAATCCTTTATCACTTTTTATTTATCCCTCATTCTTTTTTCTTTAGAAGATTTGATATACTCCTTTATGTAACTAGATGTGTTTTACAAGTTTTAGGAGGGTTTTTGAACTAGCTCCGATCTGTTTAAGATGTTTTCTATACTTCAAAAATGACAAAGACATTGTTACAACAAGATTGTATGGTTCAGATAGAACGTGTTATTAGACGCTTCTAAGTGTAATCAACAGGCAAGCTTGATCGCTTAAAAGGAGACTTAACAAATACAATAAAATAATGAAAACAGATCAAAAAACCACCAGCAAGACAAAGACAGTTCTTGTTTTTATTTTTACTATCATTACTGGTTATGTTCTTTTTATTATTCCAGATATATTTTTTGGAGT
>CAYGKU010000023.1:13965-15772 GCA_964350745.1 uncultured Candidatus Saccharibacteria bacterium
TCAATGGCGGAAAAATTGGTGTAAACTTGCTTCTCATTGCTTTATTTCAATTTTTCTTTATAACCGCTTTGCTTTATGCTTCTCTGAAGATCTTAAAGAAAGACTTTAGCTATATCGGTCTTAGTTTTGTAAACGTTAAAAAAGACATATTGCTAGGACTTGTTTTTGGTGGCTTGTGGGCCATTCTTCAATTTTTAATCATAATACCAAGTACCGGCGGGATAAATAGACCGGACATTAATGGAATGTTGGGAATGTATGATGGTAGCCTTGTCGGGGTGTTTTCATTTATTGCGTTAGGGGTAATAGGTGGGGGAATTGCAGAAGAGCTCTTTAACAGAGGGTATTTTATAAACGTCTTAAAGGATGTCTTTAGTAACCCAAAAATGGGACTTTGGATCTCAGCGATTTTGTCAATTGTAATATTTTCATTAGGTCATATGCCAAACACCACGTTAGATTGGTTCGATATTTTGATCCCGACTATTATATACACTTTATTATTTATAAGAACCAAGCGATTGACAGCTTCAATAACAGCTCACGGATTTTATAATATGACTGCAATTATTTTAACTTATTACATTTATTATAATTAGAAACGTGTGATAAGTCGGGTTTAGGTATGCGGTGAAGATGTTATGTCTCTGACCTTCAAAACCCCACGTAAAGTGCGCAGACACCTTGCTCTCTCTGCTCAAGAAAATACCACCATTTAGGTGGTATTTTCTACGTGCGGAGTGAGAGGTTGCTACAACTTTTAATATACTCCCAAGCTCGTTATAAATATAAGCTCCAGCACTTGTGATCTAGTTTTTAAGGAGCTGGCGACTATAAAAACGGAAATACTCTTGTGGTACTTCTCATCCATTCCTTATAGTTAAATATATTAATTATAAAGAAATATAATTAATATCTTTAATGCGGAGGGAGAGGGATTCACTGCAGCCAAAGAAATATATTCGTAAACTCATTATTTCTTACGGCTCCAGCACCTTGCTTCGAATCCCATGCATATTCCTGTAAATAATAATGACCTAATATTATCAATAATTAGGTCATTATTATTTATGCGGTGATCTACTGACCTTTGCTCGAACCCATTTCGAGAAAGGACAATAATCGTGCCGCGCGGAGCGCGTGGTGGCTTTGTACTTCTGCGTACGCATTGGGGCGTGTGGTGACGCGCCTCGGGGCGCGCTCGTACCTCACGCGCAGCAACCCTAAAAATTTCCTTACCTTTCAAAAAGCGGAAGAGGGTGCGGGGGAAGCCGCCAAAAAGTTGAAAGGAAATTTTTGGGTGTTGCGAGCATCTTACCATTAACATAATAAACTATCATGGTATATTCCACAATAGTTTATACCATGCTAAAGTATATATGGCTGATAAACACCGAGTTAAATATCAAAAGTTTATTAAAAAACTTCGGCAAGCTCGCCTCGAAGCAGGTTTAACTCAGGTCGAAGTTGGTAGGAAGTTAAAACAACCACAGGCGTACGTTTCCAAGATAGAACGAGGCGAGCGTAGGGTTGATGTCGTAGAATTGTGTGAGTTTGCAAGGTTGTACAAGAAAGATCTGAATCACTTTTTTAAATAAATCAGAAATCAGGGGGTTGATTTATTTAATCTCTTTTTGAAGAAGTGAGTCCACTCTATTAAGGGCCTGCGTGTAAATCACTTCAGTGCGTTGTAAATTGTCATATTTATCTACAATCTTTTTTATCTCACCGTTTATCTTAAAATATGGCAAGCTGAAGTCGTTCATTACATCATTAAGTGGAACGACTGAAACATCAGCAAATGACG
>CAYGKU010000024.1:0-10889 GCA_964350745.1 uncultured Candidatus Saccharibacteria bacterium
CGAGTCAGATTGTCACTACATGGTGACGAACCGATGACGGTTACTCTTAAAAAGAACGGTGCGGGAATAGTAACGGCCGGTGATTTTACCGCCCCAACTCAAGTGGAGATCCTGAATCCAGAACAGCCGATCGCTGAGATCACCAATAAATCCACAACTTTGGAAATGGAGATCTTGGTGGAGAAGGGTCTGGGTTATGTGCCACGCGAAATTCACCAAAAGGATAAGGTGGAGATCGGAACTATTGCGCTTGATGCTGTTTTCACTCCGATCAGACGAGCCAACTATGAAGTAGAGAACATGCGTGTGGGAGACCGAACTGACTACAATCGTTTGCGTGTTATGATCGAAACTGATGGTACTTTCACTCCTCGTGAAGCTTTGGAGAAGTCTATCGAAATAATGATCCACCAGCTAAAGGCCGTTATTGGTTTTCAGGAGGAGTATATGCCTCAAGTCAGCACGGAAACTACCGGTGAAACAGAAGAAAAAGTGGAAACTGAACCTAGTGCTGATGCGTTAAAAACACGCATTGAAACCCTAGACTTATCAGCCAGAACCCTACAAGCACTCGAGGAAGCTAGTATCAGGACCGTCGGAGGGCTTGTGCGAAAGAAAAAAGATGATATTCTAGCACTTGACGGTATTGGGCCGAAAGGTCTTGAGGAGGTAGTTGACCTGCTTGAGAGAATGGGACTATCATTGATCGAATAAATTAAAGTATGAGACACGCCAATAAAAACAGAACATTAAGCCGAAACAACAACCAGCGAACCGCTTTGTTGCGTGGTCTCTCTGTGTCTTTGATCAGAGACGGAAAGATCAGAACTACTCTAGCAAAAGCTAAAGAGCTACAACCTCGCATTGAACGTTTGATCACGCAGGCCAAGAAAGGTACAGTGGCTTCACGACGGATCGTATCCAGTCGCCTGGGTGAGCCAAGTGACACTATTATTAAGAAACTGTTTTCTGATATCGCACCTCGTTTTGAAGCCAGAAGTGGTGGTTATACCCGAGTCATTAAAATGGGTCGTATGCCTTCAGGTCGTGATGAAGCGGTAATTGAATTTGTTGAATAATGCTTATGACAACACAAGAAACAAACACAACAACTCACACCATTGATGCCAGCGGTAAGCGCTTGGGTACTTTGGCGACCGAGGTAGCCACTTTGTTGATGGGAAAGAATCAACCTGACTTTGCCAAGAATACAGTGGCTGATGTAAAAGTGGAGATCCAAAATGCCAGCAAGTTGGATGTGCCGGAAGGTAAAAAGACCGAGATCTACCAGTCATACTCAGGTTATCCTGGAGGACGAAAGACCGAGACATTAGAGCATTTGGGAGAAAGAAGAGGGTATGCTGAGGTACTTCATCGCACCATCGCGGGAATGCTTCCCAACAATAAGTTGAAGAAACCTTTATTAAAAAACTTAGTTATTACAGAATAATTTTATGGCAACCAGTACTAAAGACAGATATGTAGAGGGAATTGGGCGTAGAAAGACCGCTACTGCTCGCGTGCGTCTGGTGCCAAATAGCGGAAACACCAGCATCACTGTAAACAACAAACCTCATGAAGAGTATTTTGCGCACGCTTCATTGAAGCAAAATGTAACTTCAGTTTTGAATACAAAAGACCTTGGTATCGAAAACTACAGTATAACCGCCGTGGTAAGTGGTGGTGGCTTGAGTGCCCAAGCTGAAGCTATTCGTCTTGGTATTGCTCGCGCTCTTGTGAAAGAGAAGGAGGATCGTCGTATCCCGCTTAAGCGTGAAGGTTTCCTTAAGCGTGATCCTCGCTCTGTAGAACGTAAGAAATTCGGTCTCCGCAAAGCTCGCAAGAAACCAGCTTGGTCCAAACGTTAAGAAAAAAGCCGCCTGCGCGGCTTTTTTTAGTTTGGACGGCCGGAGACATGTTTTCTGCTTTTTCCTAAAGCAGAAAACAGTCGAGGCGGGCTTGAGAACACTTAGTAGATTTGGAGCAAAGCGAACAAATATACTTAGTGATTCTTGAGGTAAACGATAACAATTTATCGTTTACTCTGATCCAAACACCAGTTTGGAATTCCCGATGTTTACAAGGGAATAGGAGGACAAAGCGATACATAAACAAAACTCCCAACGGGAGTTTTGTTTTTTGTGTTATCATTCATTGATCATGAGGATTTTGGTAGGAACAAAGAATAAAAGAAAGCTTGAAGCGGTTGAAAGGGTTGTAGAAAACATGAAAATAACTGACAATCACACAGTGGACGGATGTGATGTATCTTCGGAGGTGTCCGATACACCGCTAGGTATCAAAACCAAGCAAGGAGCGATCAGCCGCGCTAAAAACGCCGCGGCCTATAATTCTGATTACGAAATGTATATCGGAATTGAAAGTGGTTTGGTAGAACGATACGATGACCTGTTCGAGGAGGTTTGGGTAGCTGTTATCTATGAAGACATTATATACTCCGCTTATTCAAGTGGCCTAAAGTTACCTGACAACATAACTGCAAAGTTGGGTAAGGATATAGAAAGTCATCCTGAGATCATGAGATGTCTCCGTGAACAGAACGAGATAGAGGTTTGCAAAACTTTGGGGGTTGATACTTGGGGTGATTACACCGGTGGCAAAATTTCCCGTGAGGTTGGCCTGGAAGAAGCTATTAGAAATACTTTGATACAAATTTTTCCCGGTGAAAAGAGTTTTTACCACTCAGTTTAAAGTCAGTATTTCAAGACTAGCTAAAGCAAAAATCACCGCTTTAAAGCGGTGATTTTTTGTTTGGTATAATGTAGTACATATGGCAAGGCGTAAAATTGAAGATGAAAATGTTCGATCATTAAATAAGACTTCGGGAGGAAGTAGTTATGGGGTCACTCTGCCACTTCAAGCAATTCGTACTTTTAGATGGCAGGCACGCCAAAAACTTCGCATAACGGTCGACAAGAAAAATAAGCGACTGATTATTGAGGATTGGAAAGGTTAAGTTTCTTGCTTTTAGTGGGTAAAGAATCACCAAGCCTGATTTTTGATTTTGGTGGTTTTTTGATGTATAGTAGCGACATTAAAAGAGGTAAAGTCTCAGGAATTTGCGGATAGAAGGTATTTTTGACAAGCAGGCTTTTTGAATTTATAATGTACATATGGTGAACAATAAACATGGAAATGATGATCAGAATGATGTAGAGGTCACCAATGAAGAATCGGAAATGGCAGATATGGACTTGGAGGAAATTGAAACCGAAGAAGGTGACAAAATAAAATCTTTACGAGATAAATTAAAAAAAGCGGAATCAGAAAAGAGAGAGGCGCAAGAAGAAATGCAACGATCCAAAGCAGATTTTCTAAACGCCAAACGCCGCATGGAAGAAGAGAGACTTCGTGACCGCATTCGCAGTCGGAAGGACCACATCGAGGAACTGTTGCCACTTTGCGATAGTTTTGAGATGGCGATGTCCAATAAGGAAGCTTGGGAAAAAGCCGATAAAGCATGGCGAGCGGGCATGGAGGGAATTCACAGCCAACTTACCCAATTGCTAAATTCCTACGGCGTAAAAACGATCGATCCTAAGGGAGAAAAGTTTGATCCTCGCAGGGATGAGGCGATCGGAACCGAAGAGGTGGAAAATGAAAATGAGGTTGATACGGTGGTTTCTGTGGTGCAGTTGGGCTATGAGTTAGTGACTGACGGCGAGAGTGAAATTATCAGACCGGCAAGAGTGACCACCGGAATCATTAAGAATTAAATTTGATTTTAATTGTAAGATCTTAATTATTGATATTTAAACAAATTTTATTATGGCAAAAATACTAG
Source organism: uncultured Candidatus Saccharibacteria bacterium (assembly GCA_964350745.1). GTDB lineage: Bacteria > Patescibacteriota > Minisyncoccia > Phycocordibacterales > UBA918 > OLB19. Next base: position 3,806 of record CAYGKU010000024.1, read on the forward strand.
GAATTGACTTAGGTACAACCAACTCGGCAATGGCTATTATCGAAGCTGGGGAGCCGACCATTATTGAGAACAGTGAAGGAAATCGCACTACGCCATCCATTGTGGCTATTTCAAAGACCAAAGAGCGTTTGGTGGGGCAGATCGCCAAGCGACAAGCGGTAACCAATCCGACCAATACCATCTACGGCATCAAGCGCTTCATGGGACACACCTTTGAAGAGAATGTGGTACAAAAAGACAAAGAGATCGTACCTTACGAAATTAAGAAAGGTGAAGACGGTGGAGTCTTAGTGGCTATGGATGGTAAAGACTATCGTCCGGAAGAAGTGTCAGCCATGATCCTGACCAAACTAAAGACTGATGCGGAAGCAAAGCTGGGCGAGAAGATCACTGAAGCGGTAATTACCGTACCAGCTTATTTCAATGATTCACAACGAAAAGCTACGCAAGACGCCGGCAAGATTGCCGGACTGGAAGTAAAGCGTATTATCAACGAACCGACCGCGGCCGCTTTGGCCTACGGGTTCAATAAAAAGAAAGACGAGAAGATCGTGGTCTACGACTTTGGTGGTGGAACTTTCGACGTGACCGTACTTGAGGTGGGAGATGATGTGGTAGAGGTGCAATCGACCGATGGTGACGCCCATATGGGAGGACGTGATATCGACCAAGGTATTGTTCGTTTTTTGATCGACGAGTTCAAGAAAAATGAAGGAATTGATCTGTCAAAGGACAAGTTGGCTCTACAGCGTCTTGACGAAGCGGCCGAGAAAGCCAAGCATGAGCTGTCTTCTACCACCGAGACAGAGGTGAATATTCCTTTTATCACCTCAGACTCTGAGGGACCAAAACACCTTTTGATCAAGATCTCTCGTGCTAAGTTGGAAGAGATCGCTCATGAGTTTGTAGATAAGTCGATCGAGATCACCAAACGAGCTCTCGAGGCTTCCGGTATCAAAAAAGAAGAGATCGATGAAGTGATTCTGGTGGGAGGACAGACCCGTATGCCGGCTGTCCAGAACGCAGTGAAAGAACTGTTTGGCAAAGAACCAAACAAAAGCATCAACCCGGACGAAGTGGTAGCACTTGGTGCCGCCATTCAGGCCGGTATCTTCCAAGGAGACGTGCAGGACATTACTCTGGTCGATGTGATCCCGCTTTCTCTTGGTATTGAGACCATGGGTAGTGTGAACACTAAGCTGATCGAAAAGAACACTCATATCCCAACCAAGAAGCAACAAGTATTCTCAACGGCCGCCGACAATCAAACCTCAACCGAGATCCACATTGTACAAGGTGAGCGACCAATGGCGAGCGATAATAAGTCTTTGGGACGATTTGTGCTTGATGGTATTCCGCCGGCGCCACGAGGTGTACCACAGATCGAAGTTACTTTTGATGTCGATAGTAACGGTGTCTTGAATGTGACCGCCAAAGACAAAGCTACCGGCAAGGAGCAGTCGATCCGCATAGAAGCTAATTCCGGTCTAACTGAGGATGACATCGAACGCATGAAAAAAGAAGCGGAAGAACACGCCTCTGAAGATGAAGCTAAGAAAGAGCTGATCGACACCAGAAATCAAGCCGAACAACTGGTCTACACCGCCGAGAAATCACTCAAGGACCATGCTGACAAGATCCCGGCAGAGACCAAGGCTGAGATCGAGGACGCTATCAAAGCAGTCAACGAAGTAAAAGAAAAAGACAGTAAGGCTGATATTGAAGCCAAGACCGAAGCTCTATCAACTTCACTCCAAAAGATTGGTGAGATCATGCAGAAGGCTGCTGAAGGCGAAGCCGAAACTAAGAGTGAAGACGGCAAGTCCGGATCAGATGAAAACTCTACTGAGAACGACAATGTCAGAGACGCTGAAGTGACCGACGAAAAGCCGGAGGACAAAAAATAGACCGCGGTATACAAACAGCACACAATGTGCAATAATCAAAATATCTTTAACGGTTTAGCCACAATATCATGAAGGACTACTATCAAATCCTAGGACTCCAGAAAGGCGCGGGGAAAGACGAAGTCAAAAAAGCTTTTCGCAAGCTGGCGGCCCAGTATCACCCCGACAAAAAGACCGGTGACGAGGAAAAATACAAAGAGATCACCGAAGCTTACGCGGTCTTAGGTGACGAAAAGAAGAAGGCCGAATACGACACCTACGGCCACGCCTTTAATAATGCCGGTGGTGGTGCGGGAGCTGGTGGTTTCAACTGGTCTGATTTCGCCGGACAAGCTCAGGGCTTTGGTGGGCAAGGTTTTGAGTTTGATATCAGCGATATCTTTGAGAACTTTGGTTTTGGTGGTGGACAAGCCAGACAAGCTCGCGGACGCGACATGTCGATCGAGATCAATCTCAACTTCAAAGAAGCTGTCTTTGGTGCCACCAGAAAGATCCTGGTCACCAAAAATTCCACCTGTGCTGAATGTAGCGGCTCGGGGGCCAAGAAGGGGACCGGCATGACCAAATGCACCACTTGCGATGGTAACGGAAAGGTGCGAGAGACCCGTCAAAGTATCATGGGTAGCTTTGCTACCGTGCGGGAGTGTAGTGTGTGTAGCGGGCGAGGTGAGGTGCCAAAAGAACGCTGTCCGCATTGTGCCGGCGCTGGGGTACGTCGTGCTCAAGAAGAGATCGAGGTGAAAGTGCCGGCCGGAATTGAGAACGGGGAAGTGATAAGAATGACTGCGCGCGGTGAAGCCATTCCTAATGGTCAACCGGGCGACCTGTACATCAAGATACACGTTGAGCCCCACACTAGTATAAAACGCGAAGGTTCTACTCTTATTACCAACCTGCCGATCAAACTGACTGACGCACTCTTGGGTGCTTCTTATCAAGTGGAAACGCTTGACGGTAGTGTTGAGATCAAGATCCCGGCTGGTATCGCTCATGGCGAAATGCTCAGAATAAAAGAAAAAGGGGTGCCGTCTGATCGTGGCCGAGGTGACTTTATGGTCAAGATCAGTATCGAAACTCCGAAAAAGTTATCCCGAAAAGCACAGAAATTAGTTGAAGAATTGAGAGGTGAGGGCATATAATATAAGGACGGGCACGAAGTGCCCGCCCTTAAAAAATGGACACCACCGTTATTTTACATTTCTTATCCGAGTCAGCTTACCTGCTGGTAGTCTTCGGTCTGCTTTTGGGAGTAGCCATTTTTTCCGGTCGCCAAGCTCTGATCAATATAATTTCCGGATTATACTTCGCCTTACTGATCACCACTCAATTTCCATATTACGACACCATCCTGGGCGGCCTTGAGCAACCGACAGTGATCGCTGGTTTGAAATTGTTTATCTTTGGCGTGACCGCTGTCCTCACCACCTTGCTTTTCAAACGTCTGATGCCTCGAGAATACCAAGAGAACAGATTTGAAAGTTTTCACAAAAAGATCGCTTTGTCATTGTCCGCCACAGTGCTGATAATGATCTTTAGTTTCAACGTCCTACCCGTCACCGAATTCCTCACCCCTGGCACCCCGATACAGTCTCTCTTTGCCCCACAAGAATATTTCTTCTGGTGGTTGATGGTGCCGATAGGGGTCTTGGTGTGGAATTAGGTTAAAAAGTAAAATCGGGACTGTAACTTTCAATTAATTTAAACATCTTTCGTAGTACTTATTTAAGTTTTTAATAAGGTTTTTCTTTATTCCACTTACTATGTTGGAATTTACAATTCTGTGCTTTTCCAAGACATTTGAATCTACTAAGTCCTCTACAGTTCCTGTTTTACTCCAGTCACTAAACAGAAAAAATTTATGCGACTGAGTCGGATATCTTTTAGTAAGTATTTCATATTCTTTTTGTCCCATTAAAATAACTAAAGAAGCATCAGATATTGCTTTGGTGTCGATAGGTGTTGCTTTTTTAGTTTTAAAAAAAGTAGTATCAATTCCTAATTCGTCCAGAGCCTGTTTTGTTAATTGCCATTCTATTTCATACTCAGTAAGATTTGAGTGTTTTGGCCCATCATATCCATTACTGCCCTGAATTCCTCTTGAAATCGCGACAAAAATATCAGATAAAGAATTTTCGCGAAATACATCATTAGATAATTCTGCTGCAAGAACGCTTCGGTGGACGTTTCCAAAACAAACAAAAAGTATAGTTTTTTTAGACAGGGGTTTTTCCATTATTTATTTACGATTTTGATTACGAATCATCAGATGGATTCTATTTTGACACAAGTGGTTTTTAATCTCAAGACATAAAAATGTTTTTTTATTACACTGCCACTATTTCGTTATAGATTAAAATAAACTGTTACCGAAATCAAACTGAATAGATAATAAGTAGTGTTACCGAAATTACGATTATTTTCTTAATAATTTCTGCTCTAACTCTCGTTTCAGTTTAGCAAGTTCTGCCTGCAAACTCAAAGGATCTAACCTGTCGTGAATGTCTCGTAACCGAGCTCTCTCTTCTTCTGATATTTCTACCTGTTCCGGCACTCAAGTATAAGCAGTCTAGGCCACTTTCTCGTAAGTTCTATACCACTTAGTACCTTCTCGTACTTTATTAATCATGCGACGTATCGGTCTGAAGTGAGCACTACTCCTTCGTCTGTCTATATCAGGGAGTACTTACGTGAATACGTGTCCACAACACTTAAAACGACGTTGTTTTAGTATCAGATATACAATACGACCATTGTGCACGTCGTGCCGTATACGACGAGTACGTGTATCGTAGACACGACAGGTCTTTTCCTCACATCGATGACAAAGATGTGTACGATCTCCTTTTTGCTACGTATAATAGAATCTCTGAGCTTGATATCTTAAGATTGATTATTTATAGAGTTGTTTGATATTGTTCTTCATACAAAAGAGCGTTGATTTTTAAAATGTTGTTTTTCGACAATTCACATTTTAGCACCACGCTTTTTTGTGGTTATGCACCACCTTAATTGTTATAGAGTCCGATTTTCTTGACTAAGATTATGGATGTGATAAACTAAAAAAAGTTGCACTATGACAATTACAAAACCAATAGATTGGGTCCCGGATTCCCGGGGTTGGGCTCAGTCTGGTTAAATTATTCTATTATTTAACATGGTGGTCTCTGCGCTAGTGGAGACTCGGCTTCCTCCGTAATCATAGGACAACTGATGTCGCTTGCGCTAGCGTAAGGTCAGAGTCAGTAAAAGTGGTTTTGTTTCATTTTTTGAATTTTTAAAATATCATAAGGTAGAAACAAAACAAAAAAGGTGGCACCGCGAAAGATACTAAATCTTCCGTCCTTTTTCAAAAAACAATTTGTTTTTTGAAAAAGGACGGAAGTTTTTTTGTCTTTAATCATGCTTGACAAAGTAGTAAGTTATGTTAATTTCATTGTCTCGATATATGTCTGTCTAAATAGGTAGTTATATATCGGCACGATGAAGTGTCGAGGTTTGTTCTTTGAAATTATTTAAGAAAGATACACAAAACTATAGATAAGAGGTGACAAATGTTTGCAATTACAGAAAAAGTGAATCTTAAGGAGGTGGGAGGCAAGGCTTTTCGCTTGTCGAAATTAACAAAGGAGGGAATGAGAGTACCCTCAACTTTAGTTATTTCAGTAGAAGAGGTTGAGCATATTGTAAAGAATCAGCGTGTTCCTAGTGAAATTATTGAGCACATATATTCAGAATTATCTTTTAAATCCGGTTTAGCTATTAGAAGCTCAGGTGTCGGTGAAGATGGCAGTGCGTTATCATGGGCGGGGCAGTTTAAGTCTCTTTTGTGTGTTACTCAGGATAATCTTGCTACAGCTATAATTTCCTGTGCAAATGCCCGCAAAAGTGACGCTGTACTGTCATATGCACGTTTAAACAAAACTGCCATACCGCCCCTTGCGCTTATTGTACAAGAGATGGTAAACACAGAGTTTGCTGGAGTTGCTTTTACCTTCAATCCTGTAACGGGATCAAATCAGATTGTGATTGAATTAGTTGAAGGATGTGGTGATACTTTTGTGTCGGGGACAAAATCTGGTGACTATATATTGATCGATCCTTTTACTCGGGAAATTATTTCCAAAGAAAGAAGACTAGTTAATCTAGAAAATAATCACATAGATAAACTTGTTGACGTTGCACTAAAGGGAAAAATTTTGTTCGGTAATGATCAGGATATTGAGTTTGCATATGAGAAGGGTACACACCATCTCTATGTGCTTCAAAGTCGAGACATAACGTCTGAACGTCCTGTTGAGGTTAAGGTAGACGAAATTCGTTCATGTGTGATAACGGACACTAAGAAAAATTTGGAGAGTGAAATCAATCGCTTGAATCTATTGGGTTTAAAGATCTCTTTGAATGTGTTCTCTGATCAAAATATTGCTGAGATCCTGACACTTAATCCAACTCCTATGACTTTGGGGTTATTTAACTACATATTTGCTCATGGTGAAGGTGCTATTCGTACCGCCAGAAACGAGATGGGTTATGAGATCGGTGAAGAGCTTAACAAAGGCTTTTTCTCTTTCGTAGGAGGGCGTCCACGCTGCAGTATAGTTCATGATGCATGTACTTACCGTATACGGGGGATTCCGCTTGAGGATTATACTTTAATGGTTGAAGGCTATTTAAAAGACATGATTCAGAATCCAAAACTTGCGAATTATCCAGAGGTGGTGCTGTACGACCAGAATCCTCCGCTAAGTAAACTCATTAGTTTATATGGTAAGGAGAAAGGTTGTCGGTATCGTGAAGCGTATGATGTTTTCCATAACAACCTTAGTGTCATTATGGAAGAAACTGATGGTTATTGTCGCAATTCATTTATTCCTGCTTGGCAAAAACAAATTCGTCAGGAAGAGAATAGGTGTGTGGATACTATTGAAAACTATGTTTCACAATATAGTCGTCTTACCACAATGTTGCGAACAGAAGCTTGTCCTATGTTTGTAAAGGCGGCGCGACTTGGCTTCTTTGCCTATGCATCATTACGGAATATGCTATTAGAAATCTTCGGTGATGAAGGCGAGCAATATATTAATGTGTTGACAGCTGGAACTGACATGTCTCTAAATCCAAATCTTCAGTTTAGTCTTGAGTTGGCAAAAGTTAGGGACGGACTTATACCATTGAGT
>CAYGKU010000024.1:10899-15359 GCA_964350745.1 uncultured Candidatus Saccharibacteria bacterium
GGTTCAACAATTTGGACATCTAAGTGTCCATGAACTTGAGATTGGAACACCACGATATAAAGAGAACCCTGACATAATTAAGCTCCTTTCAGATAAAATTATTGGAAATCCTATGGATGATTATCACGAAACGGTTGAAAAGTACAAAGCTCTACGTACTGACCTTCTTAAAAGGGCTGGTAGTATGGCAAGAAAGTTGGAGTACGCAATTCATGTTGCACGTTTGTACTTACCTCTCCGTGAAGTTGTAAAGTTTGAGTATCTTAGGGCGTATAATCTTATAAGACGGAATGTTCTTGCTATAGAGCGTTTGTTGAATTGGAGAGAAGATAATGCTTTCTATCTTTATCCAGACGAAGTTTTTGCACTCTGCAAAGAACATAAAGAAATGTACTGTGTTTCTAGAGAACGTCGAGCTGAGTTTGATTCTTATAAAAACTTGTTTGTTCCACCAGTAATTTTTTCTGACAATCTTGACACAATAGGGATACTCCCTGAGGGTGATGGTCAAAATATGTTCAAAGGATTAGGTGTTACAAATGTGTCCGTTACTGGTGAAGTTGTTGTGATGCGTTCTCCCGATGATGCAGAAGCTTTTTCTTCTCTGCGTCCGGGATGTATACTTGTAACAAAAACAACAGATCCGGCATGGGGTCCTGTTCTTTCAATTATGGGAAAGGGTGGTGGACTGGTCACGGAAGTGGGTGGCATGCTCGCCCATGGTGCTATTTATGCACGTGAAATTGGCCTTGCTGCTGTGCTTAACGTGCCCGGCATAACAGGTAAACTCAAAACAGGTATGAAAGTTTTTGTAAATGGATCAACTGGTACTGTTGAGGTGCTTTCTTAAGTCAAAAGTTCTTTTATTTTATATACACCGCTACTATTTTGATGAAATAGATGGCGGTGTATTTTTTTAATACTCAATTCCCCGTGGCTTGCCACGGGGTTTCCTTGTAGGAAAGTCTGAAAACCCTCGGTTTTCAGATATACTAAGAGCATGGCCACAAAAGGTAACCACCACGCTCACGATAGTCACTACCACATAGTCTTTCCCGTCAAATACCGCAAGCGTTATTAGACTCAAACATCACACTCGCTATAACTCAGATAGCGAAGGGGATAGAAGAAAGATATGATATAGAATTTGAAAAGATCGGTTACGACCAAGATCATATACACATACTATGCTCATTCTCACCATCAAAGTACAAAGGTGGTGACGTAGTTCGTATCTTTAAATCACTAACCGCTCGTCTACTCTTCAAACAATTCCCTGAGCTAAAGAAAGACCTTTGGGGAGGTGAGTTCTGGAGTGATGGTTACTACTTTGCCACTGTGGGCGAGCGAGGAAACTGGAACCTAGTCAAGAAGTACGTAGAGAACCAGGGAAAGACGAAACCAACCACTCAACTCAAGCTACTCCTCTAGGCCATGCCCATACGATAATACCCCGTCGGCTTGCCGCGGGGTGGTTTATTTATAACTAGAACAGAAGGGTTATTGAAAAATTAATCGCTTGATTTTTTTATGTAAATATGATTTATTTCAAACAGATGTTATTTTTGGAGGATTAATAATGAAGAAAGCTTATATTTTACTGTTTTTTTCTTGTCTTGGATATGCATTCGGACCGCCCGCTTACATGAAGGTTGTGTCTACTGGTTTACCACCCGATATTATCGTGGGGTACTTCCTTCTTATAGGTGGCGCTAGTATTATGTTGGCTCGCCATGTTGGTCAGAAACCACGTTCGGTACGATACAACACAAGCATGATTCTGGCCACGATCGCAGTTGGCATTATGTGGCCCTTGTATTTCTTGGGTTATATCTACGCTATGATGCAGAGCTCTATAGCAGAAGCAACTCTCCTTACTCGTTTTACACCATTAATGGTCGTTATTCTCTCGATTTGGCTTCTGTCGGATAAGGTAACGTCTTGGACTGGTATTTTATCCGCCGTAACGCTTTGTGTGATTGGTGTGACGGTGGTACAGTCACATGATTTTTCTTCAGGTGTCGAACTCACGTTCTTTACTCCGGTTGTTATGATCATGTTGGCGACATGTTTCATCGGAGCTCTCTCAGAGGTTCTTCGGGCATCAATGAGTAAGGAAATACATTCTTCCGACATTGTGTCTAAAAGCATGGTTGTTGGTGGAGCTGCGGTCTTTTGTTACAAGTTGCTTTGGGGTGAAGAAATACTAGCTCCCGACCTTGAACAGTCGCTGTATCTCTTGTTGCTCGGTACCATTACAGTAGGATTGCCGGCAATGTTAAAAATACAAGCATTTAAGCTGATGAAGTCTCAGGGTAAGGTGGCGTTCGCTTCGTACCTGATACCAATCCTTACTGTCATCATTGCTTATTTTTGGAATGGAGAAAGGTTTGATGTTTTTTATTTTATAGTAAGTTTTATATTTATTATTTGTGGATTAATACTTGCTGAAAAAAGTGTCATGTCAAAAGATTAATTTTAACATTTAAACACCTCTCCATAATTTGGAAGAGGTGTTATTATTTGGTATGACATTTTACAGATTGTATTAATTTATGATATAAAATATCTTGAATGCTGTTTTATTTTCATTAACGTAAAAAACGGAGAAAAAATGTTTGTTTCAGATTTAAGTGTCAGTTATTTTTGTCATAAATGTAATTGGCGTACCTCGGGTGTAATTTTAGATGGAGTAAATGAGGATTTACGGCAGTGCATTAAATGCAATTCTCAGTTATTACAATGCCCCACTTGCTCTAACTTTACCTCTGTGACCTCAACTGAAGATGTGTCAGTGTGCGACCAGTGCCATTCTTCAATCATTAAGAATGATAAAGTTTAAAATCAGTAAATTTCTTTACAAAAAAGCAAGTCTCAAATATCGAGACTTGTTTTCAGATTAAATTGAAATTATTAGTTTTGAATAAAAATTCCCACCTATTGCGGGTGGGAATTAAGAGTGTCGGTCGTTTTAGTACTAAATACTCTTTTTAATCACTACTCTAAGATATTGACCAAGATATGGACTGATATGAGCATGAGCATTTTCGTACTCCATAGCCGCTTGGACAGCGTTAGAATGTTTAAAAAACTCACGTGGCTTATCATCCCAAAGTGGCGATGAAGATTCAATGCTTTTTAGTTCAAATCTATTCGCTTTAGAATTGGCATAAACACCCCTGTCGTCTGTGGCGGTGCCGTGAATCCAATAAACATAGACCTTATTATTTTCATCCATAAACGGCACTAAAATTGTGTCGTTGTTAGGATTAATTGTAATACGAAATGAATTTGACCATGGAGTCCACCACTTTGTGACTAGTGCGTTTTGGTTATAAAAGCTAAAGAAAGCTCGTCCATTTGTGCGTAATACTCGGGCTGTTTCTTGCCATAGATTAGTACAAACTTCACTTGCTGCTCCAAAATTTGCGATTACTAAATCGACAGATTTGTCTGGAAGTGGAATGCCTTCATTTAGATCATGAACATGGAACTCGCTGTCACTGAATTTTTCTTTTGCACACGAAATCATGTCCGGAGATACATCGTATCCTATAACACGTTTGAAATGCGGTCTGATTATTTCGGTTACATGAGTGCCGTCAGCACATCCAAGATTCACTGCAGTACTACCGTGATGTAGTTCTGTTAATCGGGTAAGAAGTTTCTCTTCTTGGAGACACTCAATTTTGGTACCCTCTGCTTCTTGGTCATACCGATCATAAGATTTTGCTACTTTAGAAGCAAGTTCCAATAGATTATTTCTCAGAATGCTCTGACATGGTCTGTCTGTATCTAATATTGTTACACGTTTTAGAATATCTTTTTGTGCAAATTTACCTGCTGACATGAGCATAGCTACCAACATATCCATCATGTTGTCGTCAACATTTTTTTCTCGAGCTATATTGCGAAAATGTGTGAGTAGCTCCTGTTCTCTTTGGGGTAAAAATATTGGCAAATGTGTCTGGCCTTCAATATTCTTAGACTCAGCGATCAGTTTCATAAGAGCTTGTCTTTCACAAAATAACCTAGCTATTTCCTCCGTAACCGATTTTACGCTCTTGCGAGCTTCTTCAAGGTCAAAGTTACTTTTTTCATTTGTTGCAGTATTCATTACAGCTCCCGTATTGTGGTTTAAATACAAAAATCTTTCTATCTCAATTTGTAAAGAACAAATTGCCCAAATAGTATCAATGTTATAATTTATGTCAATGTAAAGAGGGGGGCAATATAAAGCAAATGGAGAATAGTGGGTTATATTGATTCACATTTATAGAATGTATGAGGTTTTGGGAGATTTCTTGTGCAGTAGCTAAAGTAGGTTTTTACGCTGAAAGACTAATAATAATTACTCAACATCATCATTTTGATCATTCTTTGATAAGTAGCCTTGGATTAATTGTGTCTCTAATAGTGCGTATTGTTCAGGGCTTACTATTGAAGCCAGCTCTTGCGCT
>CAYGKU010000025.1:0-1733 GCA_964350745.1 uncultured Candidatus Saccharibacteria bacterium
ACGTCTTCTCTTATTCCGTCAAGAACACTGAATTCATGTTCAGCTCCGTCTATCTTTACTTGAGTGATAGCAGCGCCCGGCAGTGAAGAAAGGATGATCCTGCGAAGTGAGTTACCAAGAGTGTGACCATAACCCGGATAAAGGTTGTCGATCTCAAAAATGCCTCTAAATTCGTCTTCATTAACAACTCGTGGCTTAGAAGGTAGTGTTACGTTTGTTTCTAACATAGTTTAATGTAATTACACTTAATAACCTCTTATCCTATCGACTGTAGTATTCCATAACTTGTTCAGGATCAAACAAAGTTTCGGTCGGATCATAAACAGGCACTCCGTTCATAGAAGCAGTTAATTTCTTGATATCAATACTCAACCATGACGGTACAGCGGTCGCTTCATGGGTTTCAGCGATCTGTACAAACAAACCACTCTGCTTACTACCTTCGCGAACAGCGATCTTGTCACCAACTCGAGTGCGGTAAGAAGGAATAGAGATCCTTTTTCCATTAACAAAAATGTGACCATGAGCAACGATCTGTCTGGCCAGACGTCGTGTCTTGGCAAGTCCCAATCGATAAACAACATTATCAAGTCTTGTCTCTAGCCTTTCCATTAAAAGTGAGATCGGTTGATGGCTTTTGGCGACCGCCTCATCGACATATCGTCTTAGCTGTTTTTCGGTAATACCGTAAGTAAACCGTAGTTTTTGTTTTTCGGTAAGTTGTCTTTTATAATCACTGATCTGCCCGGGGCGACGTCTAACCTTGCCGGCTCTAGCCTGTGAAAGAGCAAATTTTTGTGTTTGGGTCTTCTCAAAAATACTGGCTCCGAGACGTTTTGCAATTTTAAATTTTGGTCCTATTTTCATAATAAATAATATCTAACAGTACTAAACGCGACGAGGCTTAGGAGCTCTGGTCCCATTGAAAGGAACCGGTGTTTTGTCGGTGATGCTGGTAATACCAATACCTTTACCGGAAAAAGCGCGCAGGGCGGATTCGCGTCCGGCACCAACTCCTCTTACCACCACCTCAGCATCCTTCATACCCATTTGCTGAGCTTTTTCACCAATGATCTCACCGACTTTAGCGGCGGCGAAAGGGGTACTTTTGCGAGAACCTTTAAAACCAAGCGCACCGCTTGAGGCACTCATAACAGCGTTACCTTTGGGATCACACAGGGTCAATAGTGTGTTATTAAAGGTCGCCAAAATATTAAGCTTCCCAGACGCCAGTTTGCGCTTTGGAATACGGTTTAAGGCTCTTGAAGTTCCGGCAACGTCGGAACCACCCCCTTTCTTAATGATACGTTTCTTACCCATATGTCAATACGTAAATAATCTAATAATATTTTAAGTCTTTTCGAGCTTACGACGACCACTACCCATAGTTTTCTTAACACCCTTTAGAGTTCGAGCGTTGGTTTTGGTGCGTTGACCGCGTGCCGGCAGACGCTTAGCGTGTCGACTGCCACGATATGACTGAATATCCTTCAAGCGTTTGATGTTTGAAGATATTGATCGCTTTAAATCACCTTCGATCTGGAAAGACTCAATTTTTTCGCGTATAGCGTTTTCCTGATCCGTGGTAAGATCTGTTGGTTTGATAGTGGGACTAATACCCAACTCAGATAAGATTTTATCAGCGCGTGACAGACCAATGCCATAAATAGACGTCAATCCGTACGCCAACTGCTTTTCATCTGGAATTGTAATACCTGAAATTCTCATATTTG
>CAYGKU010000025.1:1743-14986 GCA_964350745.1 uncultured Candidatus Saccharibacteria bacterium
TGTGACGTGGTTTCTTTTTATTGATAACAAAAACTACACCACGTCGTTTTACAATTTTGTCATCAGGACTCATTTTTTTTACTGATGATCTTACTTTCATAGGTGAATTTAAAGTCTTTTAGTAATTCGTGCTTTTCCGCCGTATGGATCAAGAACCATACCCACCTTATCCCCCACCAAAACTCTGATCCGATACTTACGCATCTTACCGGCTAAGTAGGCAATAACAGTTTCATCGCCGTTATCTAGAACGACACGAAAAAAAGCATTAGGTAGGGCTTCTTCCACTACTCCGTATGCCAACTCGTCTTTTATGGGTTGTTCTTGTTGATCCATCAAACGAAAAGAGTTTAGCAAAAGTACTGAATATAGTCAAGGAGTTTAATACACTCTCCTTAGACAAGTGGGGTTTTGTGTCTATTCTTTCTCCTCTATGATCTCAACGATCTCTATATCTTCGGGGTCTGATGGAAATGAACGTTTCCAAAATGGCTTGGCGGAGACATTGGCGGTAGCGATGCCGGTCTGTCCTGTGAGAACGGTGGTGATGGCGGTCTTTGGTTTGCCAGCCAAATCTTCTTTGAGTTGCTTAGCGTCATACTCCCAAACGATCTGTGGTTTACCGACCAGAGTGAACTCAAGAGATGTTAAGTTGGCGATATTGGTAGCGTTGTGGTTTTGGTCCTTATATTTGAATTCAATGTCCTCGGGATTACTTATCTTGACCAAAGCGCCATTATAAGTAGTGATGGTTTCTTTGGCTAGGTAACCAGCAAACTCAGCCTCCTTGAACAAAGGAAGTTGCAAGGTGGCCTGCTGTCTGATAGTGACCAGGTCTTCCCCATATTGAATGGTTGGCAGTTCGGTAAAAGTAAAGGCGACTGCTTCAGGGAAAGTCACAAAACCGGCCGGTCGTTCCGAATCAACTCTGGCCAATAGTTTGTCTCTGAGATCCATTTGCAAAGCCTGAACATTGGTACTAAGCTCCTCTTCTTCGATCATGAACTTTGGTCCATTGAAACCGCCGGTGAACGCCTCCCTATTTTCAGCGTAAATAGCGTTGTAGAGTTCGTTTAGATTGCTTTCTTTAAAACCTGGTACATCGAACCTGGTTCCGGCCGGAAGATTGTATTCTTGTCCCACATCGTCAGCAAATACCTCAGCCCTGATAGTGCCGGGCACCAAATTGCCCTCACCGTCCTTTACCGCTCCTGGTATCACTACGGATTCTTGAATTCTGAAGACCCGACCTTCCGGTGAGCGAAAACGAGTATTTTTGATCAATCTTTCAGAACCGGTGGTGGTCTTGATTATTTCGATAGTGCCTTTGGCTTGAGTTTCAACATGCTCTTCTCCGGAAGCTTTGACCTGGGCCTCACCGGTCTCTTCTATGGTCATTACTTCATAAGCAAGTTCACCTTCTCTTCTGTCAGGGTAAGCCGTGAATTCTGCATTTATGTTTGGTTCTTTGAATTCAGGATATACGGTCAATGTGGTCTTGGACATCATCGAACTCACCACCAGTACAGCAATTATCACCGCCAAAGCGGTGCCCCCGATCACAAAAAGGCTTTTTTTACTTTTTTTCTCACTATTTTTTATGACAATAGTGGAAACGTTGTCGTCTGTTTTTTCTTCATCGAAACTTTCGTTATTGATATCTGGTCTTTTTGGCATCGAGGAAGAGTTCGACTGCACATCTCCTTTAACCTCTCTTGGAGGTATTCTTCGCCGTTTTTCAGCGGGTTTTATATCTTGTAGGTTCCATTTTTGTGACATATTTACAGTATAGCTTGTTATAGTTGTTCAAATTTTAAATGATGTGCCTTGGTGTGGAAAAACTGGGCCGATATCAACAAAGCGGTGTCGTGGTGGCTGTTGGTAAGATTTTCTGAAGCTTCGTCGCTATAATATTCGGTCAGGAGTCTTTCCGATACATTGTATACCGCATGGGATGAGTTTGTCACTTTTTCGGCTGAAGTGATGATGTTTTTTTTGAAAAATGATTCTGTTTTCAAATTGCTGTGTAAAAATATTCTTTTTGGTAAATATAAACTATCACCTGTTTCCCTGAACAGATCCACTAAACGATCATTATATTTTTCAAAAATGTATTCGACTTCTTTCTTTTGCTTCTCAGAACATTTTTCCAGTAAATACTGCATGTTTTCCTTACCCAAATAATTATAAGCTTCTTGCAACGGAACTGAAGTGACGGAAGATATTTCTCTGGCTATTGAGTAGGCTCCGAAGGGTATGTTGGTACAGTAACGCAACACCCCATCTCTAACCACGCAAAGTTCAGTAGCTTCATAGGTCACGTCAACCAGGCAATAGTCATTTGCTGTGGGAAAAAGATCTTTTATGACATAAAAAAAGACCAACATAAAGGAATATACTTCCAGATCACTATTGACGACAGTTTTGTTCTTTGTTTCGACCAAGGCTTTTAGAATATTATTTTGCGCGACGGCATTGGTTTGGAATAATCTAAGATCTTTCGCCTGTTGCTTGCGGAGAAGTTTTGTGGAGTAGCCATTGGCAACAACATCAGCCGTGGTCCTTGACACCAAAGAAAGGTCCAGTTGATACATTTTTTCGTTCTCCTTCAACTCCTCCATAACCTTTTTTTCTGCCGTTTTCAATAGCTCATCGATCATTTGATCTGATACTGTGAACTCCTCATCTTGCTGATAGGTAATGGTTTTGGTAACGGTATATGACCAAGGGGAGGTTATGGTGACCTGCATCAAACTTAACTCTGGCTGTCGACCGCCAACAGTCTCCACTAAAACTTTCCTGCCTTCTGAATCTAAACGCATAAAAACATTCATCAAAGAAGTTTTTATGCTTTTGGCACCAACTGACATTTCGTCGACCTCTCTAAAAGGTGTGTATTCACGTGCCGACCAGATGATCTCTGGGTGGGTTTTGTTTGGATCGGAGGCTACTATAGACGCAAGTACACTACCGGAACCAATATCAACCAAAACACCGTAACGAGGGGAGTTATTTTTTGCAGTAAAAAGACCCATATTGACCTTATTATACTAGAATGCCCACCAAAAACACTTTAGAGTAAACTTTTTTGGTGGATAGCTTTTGGTGGGTGGTTTGATCATGATGAGGAGTAATAAAAGGCAAAGTGGCCCAGCCCTCGCAAGCGAGGGCTGGGCCATTTTGCCTTTTATTACCTAGACCAACACCGCCTTGATCCTCCTTACTCCGGCGGCGGAGGATTCTTCTTTTTTGATCTTGAAGGTCTTGCCCTGGATCGACTCTAGATTTTCCACATGAGGACCACCACACAGCTCACGAGAAAAGACGGTGCCGTCATTGCCGACCATGTTGTAAACCTTAACCTCATCAGGATAACGGTCCCAAAAACTGGCCTCGATCGTCTTGTCGGCTTGGGCCACTTCTTTCTTTAGTACTTCAGTGGTCACTTCTCCTCCGATCTTGATGGCATTATTGACGAACTCCTCTACCCTATCCAAAACCTCACGCGGAACTTTTTCGGTATGAGTGAAATCAAACCGCAAGCGCTCACCGGTGATATTGGAACCAGCTTGGTGTACATGCTCTCCGAGCTCCTTACGCAAACCAGCCAAAAGCAAATGAGTCGCGGTATGATACTGCACTACATTATCCGAATGATCGGCCAATCCACCCTTAAACTTCTGCTCCGCTCCGGCGCGTGATTTGTCTCTGTGTTCCTTCATTAGTTCTTCAAAACCCTTTCTATCCACCACCAAACCTTTTTCCGTGGCGATCTCTTCCGTCAACTCGATCGGAAAACCGTAAGTGGTGTAGAGGTCAAAAGCATTCTTAGCGCTAATGGCCTTTTTGGTTTTAGCACCGTCGATCTTTCCGGTTCGCTTAGCTTCCGCCAATTCTTCCTTGGTCACATGGATCTGGAGAGAGATCTTATTGAACTGCTTTAGTCCACTCTCAAGCGTACTTCTGAACTGCTCTTCTTCCTTGGCGATGGCCGATTTGATATCCTCTGCTTTTTCACTAAGACTTGGGTAGTGACTTTCGTAAGTCTCGATCACTCCGGCCGCCAGTTCGGCAAATTTTCCGGCTGGCACGGTTAACTGATCAGCAAACCGCACCGACCGTCTAAGAAGTCGCCGTACAAAATACCCTTGATCGGTATTTCCCGGCAATACACAATCAGCGATCAAAAAGACCGCTCCGCGAATGTGATCGGTGATCACACGAAAAGCGTTTAGGTTATCTTCATACTTTTTGCCGGACAAACTCTCTATTGCCGACACTACATTCCAAAGTAGATCGACTTTGAAAATGTCAGGATCGTTATTTTTGGCGGCAGCGATCCTTTCCAGTCCCCCACCAAAATCAACGTTACTTTGCGGTAACTTGGCAAAAGAACCGTCTTCCTGCTTCACATACTCCATGAAAACTGAGTTTCCAATCTCAACGAACTGTCCTGAGTCGGAGTTGGGGTGTGGCATTAAATCCTTAAATCTGGGGTCTGTAGCGTATTCTGGGCCAAAATCATAAAATACCTCACTGTCAGGACCACCAATCTCTCCAATCGGCATCTTATCCGGAGTACCGGAACGACTCCACCAGTTCTTGCCGGCATCGTAGTAGAAAATGCGACCTTCTTGCATACCAAGCTCGTAGCCGGCTTCCTCGGTGCCAATATGAACCGCTTTAGCTTCAATTCCCTTTTCTTTAAACAGTTCTTGCCAGATCGCTACCGACTCCTCATCAGCCGGAATCCCAAGACTCTCATCGCCGGCAAACACGGTTACGTAGATACGCTTTGGATCAAGTCCAACCTCATCCACCAAGAAAGAGAAAAACCAACGCAACTGCTCTTTTTTAAAATAGTCACCTAAAGACCAATTACCAAGCATTTCAAAGAAGGTGGTGTGACGATTGTCGCCTACCTCTTCAATATCATTGGCGCGAAAACACTTTTGGGAGTTCACGAGGCGCACCCCTTTGGGGTGCGCCTCCCCCATCAAATACGGAATTAACGGTTGCATCCCACTACCGGTAAAGAGAGTGGTCGGGTCATTTTCAGGCACCAAAGCAGACGACGGTATCACTGCGTGACCGTTCTTTTCCATAAATTCCAGATATTTTCGTCTGATCTCATTTCCGCTCATAAGTTCTTACACAAAAAAATTATTAGATACTTCAAAAGTTTAACTATACTATACCAAATGAGACGATTTTGCGAGGTTTGATATTAAAAAACCGATACCGCACTTGAAATCATCAATGTGCGATACCGGCTGTTGTTGATCACTGCTCAGTTTCAGTTAGAGCCTGATCCAACAATGACCTCGATCAATACGTGCGAGATCAGCCCAAAGACTATTGCGCAACCAAATCCTGCCAACACCATACTCGCAGGCCCTAATGGCTGTACAATCATTGCTGCGACAACACCCATTAAAACACCCACTAGAACAACTAAGAATTTACTCATTTTTTCCCTCACAATGAAAATTCAACTCCTAATTTGTATCATAAATACCCAAAAATGTCAATGACGCATGCGGAGCGAAAAAACTACCACCACAACCACACCGATAAGACCGCCAAATGAAGAACAAACACTCCAAATATCACTCCCCAGCGATCTTCTGCGATCATATCGGCGAATGTATAGGGGGCATATATCACATGCACGTAAGTTGTAACCAAGGACGCCGTCAGCAAAAACGCCAGATCTTCAAAGCCTAAACTCCGACCAAATATTTCAAGCATATATACAGATTATAAAAAATAATGGCACTATACAAATTTTTCGTATAGTGCCGAGTGGGCAACAGACCTCAACTTACTGTTTCGTCGTAAAAAGCCTCGTTGATCTCTCTGTAAAAAATTCCTTCTTCTCTTGGGGTTGGCTCAGAAGGCGGTTTTTGAGGCCACGGAAGTCCCGTAATCCTTTAAAAATTTCCGGTGTTAGAGTGTCTTTATACTTATGATAAAGCACTCGGGACTTTGCCTCGCTGACTTCCCGTTCATCTTCCGGTGCCAGTTGCCTGATATAAAAAATGTCAAGCCCACCACCTAATTGCTTGTATTTATCTCTGATTGGATTATTCCAGTCGTCATCTTCCTCGAAAGTGGCATGTGCTCTGGCTTCTTCCTCATCAGGAAATTCCCAATAAACCGCCATAGCAGAACCGCTGTACTTAGGACTGACAGACAAACCTTCAGGAAAAGCCATTGGATCAGGCTGACCATCAACTGTACCAACCACCTCAAATAAAAACATTGACATGTTCAAATCCCCTTCATTTTTGTTTGTAAATAACTACACAATGTAACATTATACATAAATAATTATGTATGTCAATAGCATCTGTACGCTAAACCAATCTTATTTGCTCGCAGTTTTCAACTCCCTTTCCACTCCCTTCACTGGGCCGGCGGCGCTGATGATCAATTTCTTGGGGTTTAGGTAGGTCTTGAGAGCTTGGTTCACCTCTTCTTTGGTGACCTGGTAAAGTTTTTCTCTAAACTTAGCGTAATCCTCATAATCCACACCCGATACTTGGACACTATGCACCAGTCCGGTCATCTTAGAGAGTGAGTCATAGACCAATTGATCGCCGGTCTTAAGAATGGTTCTAAAGCGCTCGAGCTCATTGTCGGTAATGCCGTGATCGTGGATCTTTTTGATCTCGCGTTTGGTTGATTTTAGGCCGGTTGCCGCGTCTTTGGGTGAGAAAAAGGTCATAATACGCCAAAAACCGGTCTCAGAGGTGGTTATTCCTTCCAAGCCGGCGTATATGCCGTAAGTCAGTCCTTCCTTCTCTCGTACGGTACTCATGAGACGACCAGCAAACCCGCCCCACTTTCCAAGAACGTTAAGGCCAAAGATAAAGGCCGGCAAGTTATCGTCACTGCGCTTTAGCGGTAGATGACCACCGATCGAAAATTCGATATTTTGCTTGCTCGGTACTTCTTCGGTGATTAGTTGGTTTTTGGCCACCGGGTTAGTGGCTTTGGTTACCAGTTGAGGTTCGGCAGCCAGCTGAGTGGCTTTTAGTTTATTGATCGTGGTCAAAACAGTCTCAAGCGATTTTTGGTCCCCACCGATCGTGACCGCCCAATATAGATCCATGATCTGATCGTGGAAGGATTTGATGTCTTTTGGGGTGATCTTTTTTAGGTCCAGTTTGATCTTTTGTGGTGGATAGGCGAAGTGTCGGTCGCCTTCTTGATACAAAGCACTTCTTAGTCCGTCAAAGGCCAGGGCGCGGGCATTCTCTTTGTATTGTTCCAGGAAATTCTCCAGAGTTTCTTTGGCTCTTTTTAGTTCGGCGGGTTTGAAATTCGGGCTGGTCAACATGGTCTTTAGAAGAGTCATGGTCTTGCCAAGCTTATCGCTAAGGCAGGTGACGGAAATAGTGACCCGACCATCACTCGCCCCTACTTTGATACTTGATCCTATTTCATCAAGGGCCCGAGTGAATTGTTCGCGGTCGTAGCGACCAGCTCCAGACAACAGCAGGTCTCCGTACAATGCACTAAGAGCGATGTTGGTAGAAGTGGCGTGACGGTGGAAATCAACCGTGATCATCAAGACCATCATGTCTGTCTTTGGTTTGTTGATGGTGATAAGGTTAAAAGCCGGAAATTTTTGGGTTTCGATCTTCATAGGAATTTATTTACTTTTATAAACACCGATAGTCAGATTATCATCAGCGAACATGGTCAGGAGGCGCTGTTTGATGTCTTTGGTGGTTATGCTTTTAAGGGTCTTTTCCGTGTCAAAGTATGCCGACCAGTCACCTGAGGCGACATATTCGGTAAGTTCACCGACAATATCGAGACTGCTATCACGATGAAAGATCTCGCTGGTGACACTGCGGGCGATGATGGTCTTTAGCTGTTGCTTGATGTCAGCGGTACTTATCTTGGCAATGATCTTTTTGATCTGTTTTTCCATTTCGGCATGGTCGATCTTCTTGGTCAGAGTGACAAAAATAAGGCCGAGGTTGTTGTCGCGAGTCGGTTCAAGCGAGTGACTGACCTCGGAGGCCAGTCCGGTGTCCACCAGAGATTTTTGCAAAAGACTGTTCTTGCCTTCGGTCAAAAGATCAAAGATGACCGCCGTCTCAAACCAATCTTTACTTGGAAAACCACCGTGTTTGGCACCGATGGCGAGGATGTTGGTGGTGCCTGGTCGGTTTATTTCGATCCGTCTTACTCCCTCTTGTTTTGGTTCTTTGATCACCAGTCGTTCATTTACTTTTGGTTCTGGTTTGAGATGAGAGAAGGTCTTGGCTATTTCTTTTAAGGCGGTCTCAAGATCAATATCACCGACCACCATCAAGGTGGCGTTGTTTGGTCGATAGTAGCGAGAATAGAAATTCTGCAGTTTTTCCGTATCATAGGCTTCTATATCTTCCCTAAAACCGATGGTCTCGTGTCCGTAGGGGTGGGAGAAATAAGCGGCGCTGACCATAGCGACCGACAGAGCAAACTTAGGGTCGCCATTGTACATATCAAACTCACTTAGGACGTTGGTGCGTTCCGGTTGGAATTCTTTGTCGGTCAGGATTACATCCATCATCCTTTCCGCTTCCACGGTCAAAGCCCTTTTGAAATGTTCTTTACCATAGGAAAAGTAGTAGGTGGTGCGGTCTTTCCAAGTGTTGGCGTTTAGGATGCATCCGACCTCTCGCTCAAAGTTCATGGCACCGGAATCGATCTTTCTCTCGAGGTCGAACTTGGTGGGTTTAAACAGCATGTGCTCCAACATGTGTGCGATACCGGTCTCCCCCACCCCTTCGTCTCTCGCTCCCACCAGATAAGTGATGTTGGTGCTGATCACTTCGGTATCTGGGATATGCTTATACAAGATTCTCAAACCATTACTATTCAACTCATATTCTTTTATGTCCTTGACGGTCTTTACGTGCTTAAATTTTTTATTGATATTTTCATTAGTCATATTCACCTTCTTCGGATTCTTTAACCTTTTCTAAAAATTGTTTATATTCGTCAAAAACGTGGTTGAATTCCACCAAGATCTTGCTCTTGAGATTATCATTAATGACATCAGCAATAGCTTGATAAACCTCAATTCTTTCTGCAAAATTTTTTCCAAAATCTTGCATGAAGCGGTCGTGACTATCGTAATAGTCCTCCACGATAGTTCTAAAGTTGTGGATCTTGTCGGCAGCCGCCACCAACAAGGCTTCTTGTGAAGCTTTCTTTAGCTGTTTGACATAAGCCATTTTCTTATCCCGCCAAGAGATCTTTTTCTCCGGTGTACTTCTAGGCTCGGTTACGGCTTCCACTATTTCTCGTACCCGGCCACCAAAATCCTCTTGTAGCTCGTCAACAGTATAATCAGTATCCTCCAGTGAATCATGCAAAAGAGCGGCAATGATCACGTCCTCGTCGTCGGTGTAGTCTATCAAGGTGAAAGAGGTGGCCATCAAATGAGTAACGTACGGAAAAGGCATCGAACCTTTTCTGAGTTGGTCTTTGTGCAGTACGGCGGCCGCCCGAATAGCTTGTTCTATTCTGTATGAGTACATACCCAAATAGTGTACCATTTTGTGGGCTGTAAAAAAACCAACTTTTGGAGAAATAAGACCAAGGGCGGATCTCGGGACAAGGTCCCGAGATCCGCCCTTGGTCTTATTTCCAACCCTCTGCTCGCAGGAGTTTGAGCTTAGCCTCCACCCCACCACGATTGTATCCTCCCATACTGCCGTCTTTTCTGATCACACGGTGACACGGCACCGCAGGATCGTAGTTTTTGGCCATAATATTGGCCACGGCGCGCGAGGCTTTGGGGTTTCCGGCCAAAGTCGCTACTTCCTCGTAGGTCTTGGTCTTGCCTGGCGGAATCTTTTTTACCACCGCTTTTACCTGCTCGGTAAACGTTTTATTTGGTTTTTTCTCGGGCTTTTTGGGCATTGTGCATGGTTAGTAGTTTTTTACCGCAGGCTTCGCGGTATGGGCAGTATTCACATTCTCTACCACTTGGTGGAATATCTTCCTTATCCAAAGTTTCTTTGATCTTGAGGAGAGTTTCGTCGATCCAGTCATTGTCCCCTTCGCACGGCACCAGCGTGGTCTCAAAGATCAATGTATCATCAAAACTGTCTTGATCCTTTGAGGCGTTGGCGTAAACGAAGTAGCCGGTCTTGTCGACCTTAAAATCATTCTTTTCCAGTAGCCATTGGTAGACTCCCATTTGACGGCGATAGGACTGTTCCCAGGCACTGTCGCTTAGGGTCACTATCCTTCCCTCTTTGGAAGTGGCTTTGTAGTCGACTACGATCAATTCTCCGTTCGGTTTGACCCAGATATCGTCAACTGCTCCGGAGACGGTAAAGCCGGTCTCTTGGTGCTGATAAGTGATACCGGCAAAGTTGTCGCGCCATTCATCCATCTTTTCGTGCTTGAATGGTACAGCGTCGATATTATTTTCAAGCATTATTGGATGCTTCTCACCACTGGCTCGGTAGGAGTCAAATTCTTTTTTAAATAGCTCGTCGACCGCAACGTTTAGAGTAAAGGCTGGTCCGCGCGGGCGAGCGGTACCAAGCTTGTTGTCCAGATAAAAACAGCGTGGACATTCGGTGAAAAGTTCGATCTTGGAGCGGGATAATTTCCAATTTGATCCGCCATAGTTCCAATCCGGACTACGGTTTGGATTGTATCGTTTTTTGAATTCTGCCATATTGGTAAGTGTACCATACAACATCATATTCATAGCATACATCAAAAAACCGCCAAGGACCATCCTCGGCAAGTCTGCCGAGGATGGTCCTTGGCGGTTTTTGGACCAGGGTTACCTTTGGCCGTTATTGTAAACAAAAAAAGCCGCACATACCTTTTGAAAAAAGATATGTGCGGGAGCAATACGGCAATCTTTTAGATGCCTACAATTAATCCTCCTCCGAAATCGACAAGGAAATTGTTATCTGGCATTCCAATGTAGCCGGTATCAACATAATAATCTTCCACTGGCTGGACATAGATATCACCTTGGTTTAAGGCATCTATGGCACCCACGGTAGCGTACATATACGCATCACCAAATTGATATTCAACCAACGCGTTTGGATTATCATCTGTCAAATCACTAATAAGTTCCGAATGCGTCTGGAAGCTATCGATCTGTACCGGATAATCCAAATTTAACCCTTCAACATTATGGACTATAATAGTCATAGCCATCTCCTCGTTTGATTTAAAAAAGTATCATTCACACCAAATTATTACAAATACCCTTGGTGTGAGACTAAAGATTAAAACATAATGCTGAAAAAGTCAAGGTTTAGTTGATTGGGTTTTTTGGGTAAATGACCGGCGCCTACGGCGCCGGCCATTTACCCCTTTAACATGATATTTATAAAAAATTATACCCGCATATCATCGACTGATGATATGCGGGTATTGTGAAGTTGTTGTGTTATTAAAATTTAAAAAAACCCCATCGTTTTTTTGGTTTTTGGTTTTGTTCAGCGACTTTTTCTTCAACCGTACAGGTTTCTGGCTCTACAAACATGCCGTCCTTATTTCGCTCAAGTCTGAATTGATCCAAATCGCTGATTTTACCTTCAAAAATAACAATTTCATTCCGCTTGCCAAACTTTTGTTTAGCAAACTTTTTAAGTTCCAAGTTTGCAAACTTTTCACTCAAGAGCTTCCACTCACCGGGAGTATTAGAAAATTTACTCATATCCTCCAAGAGTTCAATTCTGAATTCTTGTGACATAGAATTGAATAATCTTTCAAAATACACTCTATCTCTTGGAAACTGAAGCAAGAAAAGAATACTACTTTTTTGTAAAACTTTAGCTTCCTTACTTTGTTTTGCTTCTTTGATTCCTCAATTTTACTTTCCATTGTTTACCTCCAGAGTAGATAGCATGAAAACAACTTCGCAAGTAAGTTAACATAATTACACGCATTTGTCAATAGCAAAAGCCGACTTGGTGGTGTTGGTGAACTGTGTTTTTGGGTAAGTATAAGAAAACCCGCCGGCGAAGCCGGCGGGTTTTCTTATACATCTAGTCTTTAAGAAATACTATTTAACCTTAAAAGTTGAGAAGATCTTATCGATCTGGACATCTTCAGCTAAATTGAACTGACGATCTCCGTTCTCTTCGTAGATAACTACAGCGTACTCCCTACCTGATATGGTTGGGCGTTGCAGAATGATCTCTTCCGGAACCAATCCTTGCTCTTCACTAAAGCGTACTACACCCAAGATAAAGCCAAGTTGACCGTTCTGGTAATCACGTACTCCGATCCAACCTTCCTTTACCGGATAAGTGGCACTTTCCAGCTTAATAGCAGAGCTTGGGTTTTGCTCAGAACTTAGTTTGATCTCACCGTTCCCTACTTCCAAAACCTTTTTCTCCACTACCGGTGCGCTAGAACCACCTTTGTCACCAACGGTGTCGTTATCGGCACTTCCGGTATCGTCATCCTCGCTTTCGTCCTCATCTTCATCGTCATTATCCTCGTCATCTGAGTCAACATTTTCACTCTTTTCAGCAGTGTTACTGTCCTTATCTTCAGGAGCATCTACAGCCGGGCCGGAAAAAGCCCAAACCAAAAGCCCACCAATGAGAAGACCAACTATAAATGAAACTACTGTCTTTTGTCCTTCTTGCTTTTCTTCTGTCATATTTAACTTAGTATGAATATCTGAATATAGTAATGTCGGGATTATATCACAAGGAGGTATAGCGCCATATTGACAAATCAAGTATTGGATAGTGAGTTTATTTACTGAAGTTACACACCTCCTCAACTTCATCCAGTACAGCCTGTTGTTTTTTAGAAGATAAATTCAAATGTTTCAGCGCAACTGGATCCTTTGCCAGATCCTCACATACAATAACCTCCTTTTGGATCAGTGTGGTTATTTGACTCATGGTCAAACTCTGCAGGACCGTTATTGGGTAGATCTTTAGTCTTTGAATGGTGTCGTGGAGATTGTTGCGTCTCGGATAATCCCAACTAAGCATCTTCAAGCCCATACATTCACCGTATTTTTCGGCGGTGGTGGTGAACTTGGTGTTGGTGATAAGCCAAAACTCCTTTATCCCACACACATTTTCTTGGCAAATATGTTGCCCTTGCAGATCAAGCAAACGGGCATAGGAATACATAGCCACTTGCAGGTCGGTCTTGATGCCCGGTCGAGCGTGGAATTTTGCTTCCCCGACAAAGCTGTGTGTGTCATTCCAGGCAGCGATGTCTATCTCGT
>CAYGKU010000026.1:0-14199 GCA_964350745.1 uncultured Candidatus Saccharibacteria bacterium
CTTTCAGTACTTGATGCTGCGTTTGGTTCGGGAACAACTGAAAAACTCAACAAATTAGACGATGATCCTGAGTCTCTCGGTAAATTTATTGATGGTTTAAAATAATATGATCTAACCCTACCTTTAACAGACATATTCCTGATCAATTTCAAACATGTACATAACAAACCCTATCAACATCTGATATTATATATAAACAATCATGTCATTTTTAAACAAGGTTATTATTGGTGTTTTGATCGTCGGAGCGGTATTTACCGTCAGTCAATTCATGTACTTGCTTCCGCTACACATAACCTCTTTTGTTGTCACTATTACAGCCGTTATTATTGCTGATGTTCATGCTTTGCTGTGGACCTTGGGGAAGATTCCAATACTACCGAGAAAACGGATGGTTTTCTTGCATTACTTGGTAGGGGTCGGTCTATTTACCTCTATTGTTTCGGGAGCTATCATGTTTTGGCCTCTTCAGGATTATCTTTTGACCGTACCGGCCTTTTGGGCAAAAATGACCTTTGTTCTAGCTTTGGTCATCAATAGCTTTATAATTTCCAAACACCTGCACACCTCGATCACAAGATCTTTCTCCTCACTGACCAAAAAGGAGCGTCTTCCGCTTTTTGTAAGTGGCGGGGTTTCGGCTGTCGGTTGGGCGGGGGCTTTTGTGTCCGCTCTTTTCTTGGGATTATAGAAGATGATATACTAAGACACAATAATTATATTAGTTAAAATTGTTTTATGAAAACTTCGTACATAATTGTATTAATAGTGGTCATTATTGGTTTGCTGTTCTTCTTGTCTAATAATCCGGAAGAGCAGGCTGAGGTAACCAGCACAGACGATGAGTCGAGTGAGGTTACTGAATCAAGTGATGCGCCTGAAATGGATCAGGACACTTCAGATCATGAAGATATGGAAATGTCTGATATGTCAGACGATGAGATGATGGATGAGTCTGATGAGACGACCGAAGTTGCTGGCGGAGATAAGGGTGGTGTTACAGAGACGGCAACTGGAAATAATGTCGTGTTTGAGGTCGATTCCTTTAGCTATGGTTACTCTATGGAAGAGATCAGAGTGAAGGAAGGTGATACAGTTACCATCAACCTCACAAACTCAAACGGTTTCCATGACTGGGTGGTAGATGAGTTTGACGCTGCTACTGAAAAGATCCAAGTGGGACAAAAAACCAGTGTGACTTTTGTGGCTGATAAGAAAGGAACTTTTGAATACTACTGTTCTGTCGGAGCTCATCGCGCTCAGGGTATGGTCGGTAATCTGATCGTGGAATAAACTGCACTAATACACGACAAATAAAAACCCTTTCACATTCGTGAAAGGGTTTTTAATATTTTTAGGTGGTGCGGTTCAAGGTTGAATTCAAGGTAAAATAGTTGCTCATATAAGGAGTTTAAGGTGTCGGCGAGGTGTGGGTGAAAGGTTTGAATATTATCCCTCACGACCAGCAAAGGTGGAGGCTCCAACTGATGTGGCGCAGACTCGGAGCTTGGTAGGGTAATGAAACTGTACGTTTCGATCCATCCGATTCATTGTACGCATAATTACACCACACTTTTTTAAAAACAAAGGTGTCTGACCCTATTTGTGACCCTATTTGTGTGTGATCTGTTTTCTATTTTTCTTTTTTTTTTGCATTGCAATTACCTGCTTAGTAAATTAATATAATGTTTGTTATATAGTCAACAATAAATTAATTTCTAATAAAAAATTTCTCATAAAATATGTATTACCTCAGTACTCTAAACCTTTTGTTTGCCTCCGGTGGATTGGTGCTCGCGGTGGTGGCGGTCGGCCTTTATTTTGATTATTTTTATAATGAAAGTAAATTCTTTAAGCGATGGGTCAGTAAATTTGCTTGGCCGATCATTGTGGTCACTACCATTGGCGGGGTAGCCATCACTCTTTTGTATTCGGAGTATTTTGGCTTTGTGCCGTGTTCGCTGTGTTGGTTGCAGCGGATCGCTTTGTATCCGCAGGCCTTGTTTGCGGTGATGGCCTTTAAGACTAAGGAAAATATCTATTTTCCGCTCTATAGCATAGCTTTGTCGATCTTTGGTTTTGCGGTGGCGGTCTATCACTACATTTACCAAATGCAACCCAAAGACACCGAAGGGGGTGTTATGCCGTGCTTGGCTGATGGTACGGCTGACTGTGCTTCTAAAGTGATCGATATGTTCGGCTTTGTGACTTTTCCGCTGTTGTCGGCCATCACTTTTGCCTTTTTGATCGTGATGTATATGAATTTGAGACGATCTAGATAAGTGTTTTTTCTTGAGAATTTTAGTGTGTTAAAATTAATGATCTATCGACTTTTGTTAGAAAAGTTGGAAAAGCATAAGAGGTTAGTTTTTGTATTTAGTATAGGAAAATAAAATAATGGCACTGATATTTGTAACACGGAAAATACCGGAAATTGGCTTGACCAAACTGCGGGAAGCAGGACATGAACTGGTGGTGAGCGAGAAGGATGGGGTATTGACCACCGAAGAACTAAAGGCAGAATTGGCAAAAAGACCGTATGAGGGGGTCTTGAGTCTGCTTACTGATCCGATAGATAGAAACGTTTTGACGGCGGCGCCGGGGGTGAAGATAGTGTCCAATTACGCAGTGGGGTACAACAATATTGCCGTAAGTGAATTAAAAGAAATGGGAATAATGGCCACCAATGTGCCCGGGGTGATGACTGACACGGTGGCGGAGTTTACAGTGGCGCTTATATTGGCTGTAAGTAAACGGCTGGTGGAAGCGGATAGGTTCGCTCGTGATGGTAAGTTTGATGGTTGGGCACCGGAGCTAATGCTTGGTACCGACCTAAAGGATAAGACTTTGGGGATTGTGGGAGCAGGCCGAATCGGCTCGGCAACCGCTCGACGGATGGCTCTTGGTTTTGACATGAGAATAAAGTACTACGATGTGACAAGGTCAGAAGATCTGGAAAAGGAGATCGACTGTGAATTCTGTGAGTCACTGGAAGAATTATTGGGGGAGTCCGATGTGGTCTCTTTGCACGCGCCACTTTTGCCATCGACCCACCATCTTATAAATGCCGAGCGTCTGACGCTAATGAAACCATCTGCTTATCTTATCAATACCTCTCGTGGCGCTTTGGTGGATGAGACAGCTTTAGTAGAGGCGCTTAAGAATAAGACTATAAGGGGAGCGGGGCTGGATGTTTTTGAAAATGAGCCGGAGTTGGCTGATGGTTTGATCGAGCTAGATAACGTGGTGTTGGCGCCACACATCGCTTCTGCTAGTGAGGAAACTAGAAACAAAATGGCCGAGATAGTGGCTGAAAATATGATCGCTTTCTTTAGGGGTGAGACGCCGGAGAATGTGATCGAGGGGTAAGTGCTTGTAATTCTTTTTGTTTGTTGTAATCTCAGTAATCATGAGAGCTCTATTATTTCATTGTAAAGATTTTGGTTCGGTGGTGACGGGGATGTCGACTAGACCAAGAGACATAATCCATGGTAACGACATGGATCTGGAGCAGTCAATGCGGGACTGTATTCTGGTATTTTTAACAGTAGAGAAGGATGATGTGGTCGCAAAAAACGACTCTTTGGTCAAGGAGGTGGTTAAGTTTTCAGACGAAACCGGACATAACAATATTTTCTTGTGTCCTTTTGCGCATCTTTCGAATAATCTGGCTCCTTCTAAGGTGGCAATTGAAGTCTTAAATGATGCCGTCATTAAATTAAAGAATAAGTTTAATATACAAGAAGGGCATTTTGGTTCGGATAAAGAATTATTTATACATCTCTATGGTCATCCAGGAAACGCGAGGTTTAGAGAGTTTTAGAAATAATGAAAAGAGCTAAGAAATTACCAAAGTCATTTTTTGACCGAGAGGCGGATGTGGTGGCGAGGGAGCTACTCGGGACAGTGCTTTGTGTAAAGAGGGGTGAGGAAGTGGTGCGTTTGCCTATCACCGAGACGGAGGCTTATCTGGGTATTCACGACTTGGCCAGTCACTCGTCCAAGGGTAGGACCAAACGGACCGAAGTGATGTTTGGTCCGGCAGGAGTGGTGTATGTATATCTGATCTATGGTATGTATCATATGTTGAATATCGTGACTGGGGCTGATGGAGCGGCGGTCTTGATACGTGGAGCTGGTGAGTATGACGGACCGGGGAAATTGACCAAAGCGCTGGGTATTACAAAAAAACATGACGGGAAGGTGTTGGGAGAGGAGAGTGGGGTGTGGCTAGAGGCGCGGCCTACGGCCGCGCCTCTAGCCCACTTGGTCACTTCTCGTATCGGGGTCGCCTACGCCAAGGATTGGGCCGATAGGCATTTGCGGTTCGTGGTCGATCGGAAGTCTAAAAAGTAATTATAAATATGACGATAGAAAATCAGGATACCGAGAAAAGTAAAAATGGCTACGGGGTGGATGTGGCCATAAGGCGAGCAGATGACTTGGATCGTCGGCTTTTGGATCACATAAAGAGAAATAAGGGTGTGACCGTGTTGGATATTGGATATTGGGTGTGGAGCTGGTGGGCAGTCTTTGCGAATGGTGGAGGTCGGAGCTTCGGTTTGCGGGGTTGATATACAAGATCATGCACAGGAATTTGAAGTCTTACGAACTGAGAATAATTTATCTATAGAAAAATTAGAATTTATAAGAGGTAATATGAGAGACTTGTCAGATCTGGTGGGAGGACGGTGTTTTGATCTGGCTTGCCTGCAGAGAACTGTCCATTACAGTCCCTATAATGAGGCGGTGAACATACTAAGGAACTTACGAAGAATAATAAAGGATAGGCTGTATATATCAGCTAGCGGACTAAACACTTATTTTAAAGAATATTACAACGATAAAGATAAAAATATAGAAGAAAGGTTTTGTTGTCTAGAATCAGAAGGGGCTGAGAAATTTAATATTACAGAACCGCTTTGTTTGTATACTAAAGAAGAATTGGTTGATCTTTTGGTTTCAGGTGGCTGGCAGACCGAAGAGGTGTGGGTGTCAGATTTTGGTAACATAAAGGCGATTTGCAGTTGATCTCAAAATAAAGTATGCTCGAGACAGAAAGCTTTTTGAAAACTATTTTTTGGAGGTGTTGCTTTGAAAAACTTGATAGAAAAGCTATTGGCTTTATGGCAATGGTTGTCACTTTTTCCAAAGATTTTGGAAGGGAGTATAAATCGGTATCATATAGAGGCGCTTTTAGAAGGGAGAAATCCTTTTCTGGGAGGTTCGCCGATGAGTTTGGGTGAACAGTGGGGTCGTATAAGATCCTTGTACTCATATATGGGTATCAAGTATGACGATCATCCTTCTGTTGCAAGTTATGACATTAGTCATAATGATGATGGTAAACGTAGAGTTTTGGTGCCGGCGAACTTGACGGTGGAAAAACTTATTAAACTTATAAATTCTTCTAGATCTGATATTGAACTTATTCTCAAAGATGACTTAAATTCAGGCAGCTTTAAAGATGCTCGTTCCAATCAAGACAGGTCTTACATGCTTATAATGGATGAGTATCGGTCAATTGGCGGTGAAAGTGAAGCTATCGGCTTTACGGAAAATACGGTACTTGAAAGATTGCTGTACTATACTATCGTCTATTTTGAGTCAGGTAGGTTCATAGAGTTAAACAGGGACGTTATCTGTTTCGGTACTTCTTTAAAAAATCGTAAAGCTTGCTTGAAACTGGAAAAGAAAGAAGGGGTTCAAAAACATGAGACCACAAAGATAATTGTGACGTTGTTCTTCACTTCTGTGGGAGGTGAAGATGATGACTAAAATCAGGCGCTATGAATTTAAAAATTCATAGCGCCTATATTTTTTGACGGACACGTGAGGTCTTTTAAATATTTTAAGACAGGCGTATACTAATAGTAGGTATCAGTCTAAAATAATTGACTTATGAAAAATCGTATCATTAAAGGCGAACCACGTTCCACCAAACATGGCGGTAAGCAACAAGAACCGCATCGCGTAGCTTCCAGAATGGAAGGAGTGGTAAAGAATAAGGGAACAAAGACGAGTAAAAAGCCGGCTAAAGATTCCTAAGGATCACTTAAATTTTAATTACTATAAGGTTACATATCCATGAAATATTATTTGGAAAGGAGTACTCATATCAAGGCCAGTAAAGACGTGGTCAAGGCTTTGGTGGAAGATTTTGCCAGGTGGCAAAGTTGGTCACCTTGGACTATCGTGGAGCCTGATTGTGAGGTGGTAATTGAAGGAGAGAAAGGTGAGATTGATCATACTATGAGCTGGGATGGTGAGATCATTGGTTCAGGTACCAATACTCTGATAGAGAAGAGTGAAAGTGAATTGCTTTATGACTTGCGGTTTATAAAACCATACAAGTCAAAAGCTAAGACTGGCTTTAAGTTTGAGGAAACGAATGAGGGAACTAAAGTGACTTGGTCCATGGATTCCAGCATACCTTTCTTTCTTTTCTTTATGATCAAGCCGATGAAAGCTTGGATCGGTATGGATTATGATCGCGGACTGCGGATGTTGAAGGAAATGGCGGAAAAAGGTGAGGTGAACGCCACAACCATCAATAACGGCGTGGTTGATATTGAAGGTTTCTCTTACGTTGGTATCAAAAGAACGGTCTTGATGAACGATATCGGTAAGTATATGCAACAGGATTTTGATAAGATTATTGAAGATGTGGTGATAAGTCGCGGTAAGTCAGCTACAAATTGGGTCAGTGTCTATCCGGAAATGAGCATGAAAGACAACACTATGACCTATATCGCGGCTGTGTCAGATGAAGAGCTGAAGGATGATGATCTCGGTCGAGATCAAGCATAATGGTTCTTATGATTTTCTTGGTAATGCGTGGTCAATGGGGATGATGTACCTTCGGTCCAAGAAGATGAAGCAGAGTGGTCATCCTTTTGAGCAGTATTGGAATAGCCCCAAGGAAGTGCCTTCGGAGGAATTAAAGACCAGTGTTTATTTCCCGCTCAAGGGGTGATCATCTTGCAGTAATTTACCCATGAAAAAATTTTTGATCTTGCAATTACGTCCGGAAGATGAGACTTCCGACAACGAATATCAGGCCTTTTTGAAATTTGGTCATCTCAAAGAAGAGGAAACAGAGCGGATCCGGATCGAAAAGAGCGGTATCCCGCCACTGGACCTGGACGACTACTCGGCTATCATTGTGGGTGGTAGTCCGTTTGATATATCTACGCCGGCGGAGAAAAAGAGTGATATTCAAAATAAGATAGAGGCTGATTTTGAAAGGCTGCTTACTGAAGTGATCGAAAAAGATTTCCCGTTTTTAGGGGCATGTTCCGGCAATGGACTTTTAGGAAAGCATTGTGGGGTGACGATCTCAAGGAAATACGGCGAAGCTGTTGGTGGAGTGGACTTGACTTTGACCGAAGAATGAAAACAAGATCAGTTACTAAAGGGACTGCCGGAAACTTTCAGGGTGTTGGTGGGGCATAAGGAAGCCTGTGATGGGGTGCCGGAAGGGGCGACTTTGCTTGGATCCAGTGCCACTTGTCCGGTACAAATGTTTCGGGTCAAGAACAATGTTTACGCCACTCAGTTTCATCCCGAGGGTGATGCGGAAGGGTTTATTGTGCGTATCAATATCTACAAGCATCACGGCTATTTTCCGCCTGAAGACGCGGAGAGATTGATCGAAGCGATCGAGAAGGAACATACACCACACGCCCAAGAGATCCTGCGGAGATTTGTGGAAATATATCGCCGTTGATACTTGGAAAAACTAAAAAACAAACAGGTCCGGTAACGGACCTGTTTGTTTTTTTTGGTTGACTTGCTGTTATTGGTATTGACTGTCCCAGCTTTCTGCGTATTCATTAAGAACGTCCCAGAGATCCTTGGTCTTTGGTACCATGTCTTGTTTGTAGTACCACCAGAAGTTTCCTCCCACATATTCAGGAAACAGTCTGTCCATAGAATAATACTTTCTTAAGATCTCTTCTTTGCGAGCCTGTGATTTGTTAGATCCAACCTCTCCCATTCCCAATTTGGCGTTAGGGAACATTTGGTGCAGTTCTTCAAAGATCGGTTTCCAATCTGGTTGAATGTTCTCACAATCGTCTTCATAGTAACTGACCCAGACGTAATCAAGTCCATTCTTCATGTTCTGCGGAACATTGTTCTTAGCCCACTCTTGCATTTGGTTTTGTGGTTTGGACCAGCAGTTATTGTTGGTGGCTTTGCCGTTATCGTAAGTTCCGTTGTAGTACAAGGTTAGGGCTGTGGGTTCTCCGGCTGCCTCAACCACATCATAAGCAGCGATCATTTTCTCCGGTACGTTGTTGCCCAGCCATTCACCGTTGATCTCGTTACCGATCTCCCAGATATCAACTACGTCACTCATGGCATCTACATAATCTTGAGCACGTTGTTTGTATTCAGCAACGCTGTATTGCTTGACGTAAAATGAATCTAATATTTCCCCCATGATATCGGCCACTTCGTGTAGTTCTGAGACCGGTGACAGGTAATATGAAGGTTCAACGAACTCGTCAAATACTATTCTGGCGGTCGGTCTGGTAGCTAGTGAAGTCAGCGAGTCTTTGATCTTGGCAACGTTATCAACTGCGTCGATGGTAACACCAAAGATGGCTTCATTGGAAGATGGTGTGGTCGATGATGAGAAGGTGGCGGTCACATTCATGTCTTTAGACATGGTAAGGGAGCAAGAGGTTCCTTTTCCCGAACAGGACGCCTTCCAGCCTTTAAAGACGGAACCGTTGATACCAGTAGCGTTTAAGGTGACGGTCGTGTCCTTTTGGTAGGTTTCTGAACAATCGTTACCACAATTGATGCCGGCAGCAGTAATGACCCCTTGTCCGGAACCAACTGTTTTGGTGATGAGTTGATGATCAACGGTAGGAGCTTCTGCTACCTTGAATGAGATAAAGTAGTCGTCGGTATTTTTGTTATTAAGCGCGTCTTTACAGCGAACTTCGTAATTGTATGACTTTCCATCCTCCAAGCCACCGATCGAGCTTACGTGGTATGTTCCACCGGTGGTAGAGAGGGTGTTAGGGAGATCGTCATAGCTTTTGTTGCTGGTAGGGCCGTATTTACAGGTTGAAGGCTCGTTGGTGTTCAAAGAAATGGTGGTCAGGCCGGTGCCTGCCTTAAGAGTTCCAAGCGGTGCTGAGTTGGAACGTATTGGTGGAGTGGTGTCGTTTGATTCAACTGCAAAGGATATTTCGATGTCATCAAGGTAAAGAAAATCTCTACTGCCGCTCATCTCGCCCTCGACCCCAATTTGGAAATTGTCGGTCAAGCCATATGGTGTTAGGTCGATCTCGTACATATGATAGCTATTATCTGAATCGGCCGGAGTAAATCTTTTGACCGGTGTCCAGCTACCTCCCTTTGCTTTAACCATTATTTCCGCCCAGTCGTTCTTCTCAAAACTTCTTACTTTAGCATTGAAGCGTAAAGTTGCGTTGCTATATCCTTGAAGGTCAACAGAACGGTCGATCCAGCCATTTTTTCCCTTTAGACGGACGTGATATGGGGCCGAAGCTTCTTTGTCGGAAGTGATCCGACTGTTGCCCTCGTGATACCACGGACCGTTCCAACCTGTTCCTCCGTTCCAGGTCTTGGCGTCAAATGAGTCTTCCGCTATTACTTGCTGGGTCGGGGTGTTGGTGGTTTGGGCGGCACCATCTTCTGAGTAAAGAAAAAAGTAAGCGGTCGCTAAAACCGCTATTATTCCTGTGATCAACGATAGGTGAAAATGCTCATCTTTTAAAGAGGTCGGGTTTTTCATAAAAATATTATATTAGGTCATATTAAAACGCTATATCGTTAATAATAGGCTTTATCTGGCTAAAAATGAATATTTTCCTGTGCAAAAGTCTGTGTATAAGTATGTGAAAAAACTTGTGAAGAATTCTTTTTGTAAGTTTTGTAACTAATCCGTATGTTTATCAGTTATATGAACATACAAATGATCTATGTCATATTTGCCATCAGTACACACAAAAACATTTTGGAGTGAGATAAAAGAAAATTTGTCTTATTTTAATCCCAAGCGACAAAAGGAGTTCGTGCTGCAAAGAGAAGGGTTGTGGCGAGATCATATCAATACTTACACCAAGATCCGACACGGTGAAAATACTGATAGGGCAAGTTGGGGGAGTGCTAGGATCGATCTTTTAACTTTGAATTTAGATATTTTAGACCGAAAATTTGCTTCTATCCTGCAATTTCAAGGGTTGTTGGCCATTGCTATGAGTATCGGTATGGCTACTTTGAAAGGGGTGGTTAATTTTGGATTATTATTACGGATCGGGATCGGTGGTTCTGTTTTTCTATGGTTTGTAGTGGTTTTTATGGTCATGCGATCGATCGGGAGATTGTTTTGGGGTGATATGTGGAAAGAAAGGGATCTGGTTGAGGCGGAATCGAATCATGTTAATACCTTGATCAATTGTGTTGTTAGACGAACTGCTCGTTTTCGTATATCGGTATTGTTGTCTTTGGTCAATGGTTTGATGTTGGTCCTGCTTTTGCTATCCGTGTTAATAGAAATTTAGCTGATTCTCTGGCAAACTTATTCTACGATCTATCTTAAAAAAAGCTAAGGTTGGTCAAATACTCTTGTGTTATAATGCTGGCTAATTGTATCTATGGCAAAAAAATATCAAGTAAAATTACAAAAAAAGCAGGAAGAGGCGGAAAACACCATGTCTTTTCATTTTGATAAGCCGGATGGTTTTGAGTATGAGGCGGGGCAGACGGTTGACCTTACCATTCCCGAAATGGAAGGACGTAACACTAGAACTTTTTCACTTATCACCGAACCAAAAGAAGATCATTTGGCGATCGCTACCAGAATTACCGATTCTGATTTTAAACAGGCACTAAAAAACTTAGAGGTTGGTACGACCCTTGAGTTTGAGGGTCCGTATGGATCCTTTAGGTTGCACCAAAATGAAAAGAAAGCAGCTGTTTTCTTGGTTGGAGGCATCGGCATTACTCCCTTTATGGGGATGATCAAAGATGTTCTAAAAAACAGAAAGTCGCACCAATTGTTCTTGTTTTATTCTAATCGTCGACCGGAAGACGCGGCTTTTATCTATGAATTGATAACCTTATCGAAGACCAAAGCCATTCAACTGACGCTGGTGCCTACCATGACTGAAATGCAAAAGTCCTCCAAAACTTGGTTTGGTGAACACACTTACGTTAACTGGAACATGATAAACAAGTATATTCCAAGTGGACAAGAGGCTATGTATTATATCGCCGGTACTCAAGGAATGGTGGATAATCTAAGGACTATGTTGCGAGACAACGGAGTTAGCGACGATGATATCAGGTTTGAGGAATTCTCCGGTTATAAAGATTCGTTGGGGATGTAGGTTTTGTAGCAGTTTCTACTCTGTTATACTGGGAGCGTTTAAGAAAGTAAATTATCTGTGTTTTATGGCGGAAAGATATAAAGTAAATTTAAAAGAGAAGAGAGTATTGGCTGACAGGACCATGTCCTTCCACTTTGATAAGCCGGAAGGTTTTGAATACAAGGCAGGACAAACTGTTGACCTGACCATTCCTTTTTTGGAGGAAAATAACACCCGAACTTTTTCACTTATCACTGAACCAAAAGAAAGTCGGTTGGCGGTGGCGACCAGGATCACTGATTCCGAATTCAAGCAGACTTTGAGCGGTGCGGATATTGGAGCAGACCTTGAAATAGAGGGTCCGTACGGTGAGTTCAGATTGCATGAAGATACAAATAAAATGGCAGTCTTTCTGGTGGGTGGTATCGGCGTGACGCCGTTTATGAGTATGATCAAAGATGTTATGGTTGGTGGTAAAGAGCATGATATCTATATGCTCTACTCCAATCGTCGACCGGAAGACGTGGCTTTTAGGGAGGAGTTACAGGCTTATTCTGAATCAAATGATATTAATTTAGATCTGGTCTTTACCATGACCAATGCCGAAGATTCGAGTGAAGAATGGTCAGGAGAGAGAGGTTATATCAACTGGGAAATGATACGAAAATACGTGCCGGAGGATAGGCAAGCGGTCTACTACACCTCAGGCGCGCCGGCGATGGTGGAGGCGATGCGAACCATGCTCAAGGAAAACAACGTCAGTGATGATGATCTGAGGTTTGATACGTTTTCGGGATATTAGGATTTGTTTTGATCAATACAAATTTCATAAAATTAAAACACGAACAGATCCAATACATTGAGTCCATATAAAGAGATTTGGTCAGATAAAAAAATAAGATATAAGGCACTATTTTGTAAATTAAAATAGTGCCTTGGTTTTGGTGTGATCAAGCGGCTTTTCTTTCTAAAAATTTTTTTGTCTTTTCTTTTTTCTTTTTGCTTTTGGTGACCAAAAATCTTCGTACTGCCTCTGATAATCCATCATCAAAAATGGTGTCTTTGGATGGATTGAAAAAATTATCCGCCGGTGTTTTTTGGTGATCAAACACGAACGATTCTGCTTCGTTCTGCATAATTACATATGCCTCGTTCATCACCACCACATACGCTGACTGAAATGTTCCTTTTTTTCCATTTCTTTTACTTTTTTCTCTGGTACAAATCAAATGGATCTTTGATATTTGCCCAGCGATGTTAGTTTTTTGACGTATGAGATCTCCCACCACTCCTTTGTTGTCGTTATTAATTCTGATTTCTTTACCTGAGAGATCTACGGTCGGTAGGGAAGGTGGATTGCCTGCTTGGTAGAAAATTTGTTGTTTTTGTTTATCAAACGCCACTAGAATGATCTGGTGTGTGGGTTGCTTAGCTTTTTTCACATCTTGCCTCCATTATTTATTTTAGTTTATTGAAAGAACGAATGTTCTTTGTATCATTATGTTGTAGAAAATACAAGGTCTAGTTGTAGCGGGAATTTTTGAGTATAAATACAAAAGGCGCTGAACATCAAATCTAATTAAATTAGATTGTGTTCAGCGCCGCGACCACCAGGTAACTGAGGAGTTATAAAAACAAGGAGTATTCTCGACTTGTTCTTTATAATAATCAAACTCAGTATTTGTAGATATAACCATCATCTACTCTGACCCAGTCTAAGAAGGGGAGATAAAAATGAACGGATGAAAGAGCTGTGCTCATTTCGACTCAACGTTCGACAAATTATAGAGTTTCGACTTTGTTATTATACAAAGGAAAATCGGTCACTTTGACCACACTATTCTATTTGTGTTTTTTATCTCTACCCTTCAGATTCAATGAACTGGAGTCGGTTGCATGTATAAAACTGAGATGTTCCAGGTCATCTCAGGTGTTGGCTTTGCGATGGCCAACCACCTTTTTAAGTTTTTGCGAACATGCAACCAACTTGTGTATTAGTATAGCAGATTTAAAATATTTGTCAAGCTTTTTGGCAAGGAATTTGGCGGTTTTGGCTCAAAATGGCTAAAAATAAGGGTATTATTGAGCAAATCAGTCATATTTTTTGACTATTTTCTGAGGTTGGTTGTGGTTTTGTCGGTTCATTCTTGGTCGTAGTGCGGTACAATTAACTTATGTTTCGTACTCTCTGTTTGGTGGCGGTTTTGTTCTTGGGTAATTTTGGTTTGGTTAATGCCGAAGTGATCAGTGACTTTGCGGTGGAATATGAAATAAAAGCTGACGCTACGGTCAATGTGACCGAGACGATCACCTATGATTTTGAAAATACCACCCGTCATGGAATTTTTCGCATCCTAAAGAAAGATCATCCCCAAGCTCCGACCGAGTGGTATAAGAATCGTTTGGTGGAAATAGATGTCAGGTCGGTCTATCGTGACGGTAGTCCGGAACCCTTTGTTATTACTGACCTTGGCGATGAGATCGAGATAAAGATTGGTGACGCCGGCCGGACCATCACCGGCTCGCATCAATATCGAATTGTTTATGACCTGATCGGAGCTATGTCCTACGGTCCTTCAGGCGCTGAATTCTACTGGAATGTTACCGGCAACGACTGGCCGGTTGGGATCGACAAAGCTACGGCGGTGGTGAGAGGTGGATCGGTGGGGATATTGTCTGGTAAGGTTGCTTGTTATCAGGGTTTTGTTGGTGGCGGGGGAGAGTGTGATGGGATTGAGAGTGGCGGTGAAAGCGTAGCTTTCACCGCCCTCAACCTTGGAAGTCATGAGGGTCTGACCATTGCCACTGAACTGGATCCAAAGGCTGTAGCTTTTGTTACCACTGAGAA
>CAYGKU010000027.1:0-14109 GCA_964350745.1 uncultured Candidatus Saccharibacteria bacterium
CGATCTAGTGTCATGTAATATTTTGGTATACTTGCTTTATGTTTAAGTCTGGAATTGATGTAAAGGCATTGGAGGATTTAACTGACGTAGATCTGCAGAATGATCCATATCTTGAGAAGGTTAAAGTGTTAGAAAAGGATCTTAGTGGTTTGGAAATTGAAGATCTTTCTTTGGATAAAGTTTTGTTTAGTGGTGTCACTTTAAATCAAGCAAAAATTAGAGAACTTACGACTGTTGATTCAATTTTCTCAAAGTGCAATATGGCCGGAGTCGAGATCGAGCAGTCTCACTTTACCAGATTTGAGGTGAACGGGTCCAGAATGCAGGGTATTCAACTCGCTCAATCTAGAATGATCGATGTTTCAGTCATTTCTTCAAAGTTAAATGATGCAAATTTTCGGTATGCGAAGCTAAAGAATGTTACTTTTGATTCATGTGACCTGACGAACATAGACTTTATTGGAGCGGAACTCAAGAACGTGTTATTTAAAAAATGCAATTTAATGGGGGCTAATTTTTCCCAGACAAGACTTATGAATGTTGATCTGTCTGGTTCGGAATTGACTGACATTTATATAGAGGCTGAAGCTATAAAGGAAGTCTTTGTTGATACCGGTCAAGCGATCTATCTTTCTTCAATTTTTGGTTTAAAGATCAGAGATTAATTTTACGAAATATAATTATGGGCGTTTTTCCACTGCTCATTTTTACTTACTGACATTTACTTGCTACACTATATGTAGGATGAATGAGATTTTGCACGCCAATATATTCTTTGTGATCGCCAGTGTGGGTACGGTGGTGTTTATCGTGCTGGTCAGTATGGTGCTTTTTCATATCTTTAAGATAGTAAAGTTGGTCCGCTCTATTTTGGAAAAGATCGAGCAGGGCACGGAAATTTTGGCGGAGGATGCGGCAAAGATAAGATCTTTCTTGGCTAACGGTAGCTTTTTCTCCAGAATTTTTAGTATGTTCTTTGGCGGAATGGCTTCTGAAAGACCAAAACGACGAGGTCGTAAATCGGTAAAAGTTATTAAAGAAGAAGTGGAATAGCAATTATTTAATATTCTTATGGCAAAAAAGAAAGATGACAATTTAGGTTTGGCGGCAGGTATCGGGGCGGTAGCAGCGATTGCCGGAGCTTATTTTATGTATGGTAGCAAAAAAGCCGCCAAGAACCGAAAAGCGGTTAAGAGCTGGTTGTTCAAGGCAAAAGCTGATGTGCTTGAAAAGCTTGAAGATGCTCAAGACATGACCAAAAGAGATTATGAGAAGTTGGTTGATGTAGTAGGTGCTGCTTATAAGGACGTGAAAGATGTTTCCAAAACGGAATTAGCTGATTTCAAAAGAGAGATGAAGGGTCACTGGGACGAGATCGAAAAAGCTACCGCTCCTAAGAAAAAGGCGGTGAAGAAGGCTGCTAAAAAAGCCGTGAAAAAAGCCACGACTGCAACTAAGAAAGTAACAAAAGCTCCTGCTAAAAAATCTCCAGCGAAGAAAGTAGCTAAGAAGGCTCCTGTGAAGAAGTGAGATAGATACGAAGAAAAACTCCATGCCCTCTGGCATGGAGTTTTTCTTCGTATACCGACCTCGGCTATCTAACCTTGACAATTGATTGTTTTTTTATATAATTTTTGCTAGAACAACAAACTACTGGGAGGTATTAAATGAAATTGGATATAGCTATTCCGCTATTAGCGGCGACATTTCATGGAGTGGCATACACTATTTACGCTTTTCAAGTAGGTGGTGGAGATTCGGTGCCAAACCCAGCGTCATGGACAATTTGGATGATAGTATCTATCATCAATGCCCTTAGTTTTTGGAAAGGAATGAAGAGTGGTATTGCTACTGCTCAATTTTTTACTGGATCTTTTGGTTGTATGGTCGTGTGGGTGTATGCTCTTCATTCAGGGAGTTTTTCTCCTTTAGATGCGACAGGTTGGATTGTTCTCGGTCTGTGTGTCGTGTGTATCGGTACTTGGCAACTTTTTAGGAAGGCTACTTATGTAAGTCTTATTGTTGGATTAATACTTGTAATATCTGGCATCCCTACAATTGAAGGGGTTTGGGAAAATAGTGCAACTGAAAAAGCACTACCTTGGATTATATGGACAGTAGCAGATACTATAACTGTTTATAATGGTTATCGACGTCGTCAAAAAGAAAGTGAAATTGATTGGAGGTTGATGCAAGTTGTACCAGTCGTTTTGCTTTTGTTCCATGGTGCAGTTGCAGTTCTTTCCGTTTTTTAATGAGGTATAATAACCGCCCACCGCTTAAAATAAGTTGGTGGGTGGCTTTTATTCCCCTGCAAACATGTGTTTTGCGCTTAATATTGGTGTATGATAAGAGTATATTATGCATAAGCTTATAACAGGAGCGACGTTTTTTGGTGTTTTGATCTTGGCTTTGGTTGTTTTCAATAACGCTGTTTCTAGCCAGCAATTGGCTTCGGCAGTGGCCTCATATTCTATTCCAGAATACAATATCGACGAAACAGCCAAAGTCGAGCTTGCTCAGTTGCCGGTATCAGCCTTTGCTATTTTTGATGTTGAGACAGGAGAAGTTCTGGTCTCCGATAACGAGGAGACATCTTTACCGATCGCTTCGGTCACCAAGCTTGTGACTGCCGCGGTGGTCA
Source organism: uncultured Candidatus Saccharibacteria bacterium (assembly GCA_964350745.1). Classification (GTDB taxonomy): domain Bacteria; phylum Patescibacteriota; class Minisyncoccia; order Phycocordibacterales; family UBA918; genus OLB19. Next base: position 2,645 of record CAYGKU010000027.1, read on the forward strand.
TTGATAATCTGGATCTGGATCTGGCGGCCACTATTACCGCGAATGATGTCGCTACCGAAGGGGAGGCTGGAAAATTGAGGATTGGTCAAAAATATTCTTATCGCGAGCTACTGTTGCCGCTACTTTTGGAGTCATCAAATGACGCTGCTACGGTCTTTGAGAGATTGACTGAAAATGGCGTTGTGGAGGATATGAATGCTTTGGTGGATGATCTCGGAGCGTCACAGACAGCTTTTGCCGATGCTTCCGGTCTATCGGCGGAAAATGTTTCCACGGCCGAGGATCTGGCCCTCATAGTTACTCACTTATACAAGCATCAACCGCATGTTTTTGATATTACAAAATTATCTCAGTATGTTGGTCCTTATACTGGCTGGGTCAATAACAATCCGGTTATAAACAGTGGTGGTTATCTGGGGGGCAAGCATGGCTACACCCACGCTGCCAACCGTACGATCGTGGCAGTGTTTGAGGAAAGTTTTGGAAATACGACCAGAAACATTGGTTATATTGTCTTGGGAAGTGATGATCTAAAAAGTGATATTAGAACCCTCCGCCAATTTACTTCAGAGTCAATCGATCTTGAATAATCTGTTATACTATATGACATGTCAGAACACGCAGCTTTGTATAGAAAATACCGACCGGAAAATTTTGCGGAGGTACGAGACCAAGATCATATTGTTAAAGTTTTAGAAGGAGCCATCAAGAAAGCTGAGATACCGCATGCTTTGTTATTTTCCGGTACGCGCGGTACCGGCAAGACGACTTTAGCCAGAATATTTGCCAAAGAGATCGGTACCAACAGCATCGACCTCTACGAGATAGATGCCGCCAGCAACCGAGGGATCGACGATATTCGTGAGCTTAAGGAAGCGGTCCATACCGTGCCTTATGAGTCAAAGTATAAAGTGTATATTATCGATGAGGTGCACATGCTTACCAAGGAAGCCTTCAACGCGCTTTTGAAGACCTTGGAGGAACCACCGGCACATGTAGTGTTTATTCTCGCTACCACCGAGGAGGAAAAATTGCTCGACACGATCTTGTCTCGTTGTCAGGTTTTTCATTTTCGCTCACCGTCTCGCGAGGTGCTCGCCAAAACCGTGACCGACGTGGCCAAAAAAGAAGGGTTTGAATTGTCGCCCGACGCGGCTGATCTTATCGCCATTGCGGCCGACGGGTCTTTTCGTGACGCGCTTGGCGTCACCCAAAAGGTGATCTTGGCCTCAGGCGACAAGATCGGTTCGGCTGATGAGGTGGCGGTCATAATCGGTGCTCCCAAACAGGCGGCCATCACCAACTTGCTAGAAGCTTTTCACAAAAAGGACAGCACTTTGGGTCTAACTGCCATAGAAAACGCAGTCTCTGAAAATGCTGACATGAAATTGTTGGTGCGAATGCTGCTTGAACACGTGCGAGCGGTGATGCTTTTGCGTAACCAGCCCCAAAACCAAGAGGTGATACTAAAGTCATTTGGAACGGAGATGAGAACTAAGTTATCCGAGTTGGCCAAAGTATCCACGACTCTGAACTCCCATCTCCTCCTCCGTTTGCTGGCGGTGGCGGAGCAGGTAAATTATTCACCAATTCCACACTTACCGCTTGAGATCGCGGTGGTGGAGGTTTGTGAAAAGAAATAGTATGAAAAAATTGTATTTTGTTAGGCATGGGGAGACTGAAAGTAATGTCGGTGGTTTGGTACAAGACGGTAGTGCGCAGTTGTCGGAAAGAGGAGTGAAGCAGACAGAATTTATTGCTAGTAGGTTCGAGCACTTGAGTTTTGATAATTTCTTTACCAGCGACTACGTGCGGGCCGCTGATACCGCTAAAGCCATCGCTAAAACGACCGGTAAAACTCCCGTTGTAAATACCTTATTGAGAGAAATGAAGCGACCAAGTGAGTATGTCGGCATGTCTTCAGATTCAGATATCTATCAAGAATATCTGAAAGAGACTGATAAAAATATAGAAGATCCTTCTTGGCACCACTCTGACGAGGAGAATTTTCATGACGTTTTAAAACGAGTGGAGGAATTTTTAACTCAAGTTGAGGAAATGAAAGGAGACGTTTTGGCTGTTTCTCATGGTAGATTTATTAGAATGACAGTATTACATATAATTACTAACAGACAGCTTACCCCATTGTTTTGGCGTCAAAGCATGAATGGTTTGGTACCTACCAATACCGGTATTACCGTATTTGAATACCGTAATGACAATAAAAAGTGGCAATTGCGTACCTTTAATGATTTCGCTCATTTTGCCGAATAGTTTTAATTTTTTATGGAGGTTTATCTAATAAGACACGGACAAACTGACGGCAATGTGGCCTTTCGCCACCAGCATCCCAAGACCGCTTTGAATGAAGTGGGTTGGGAGCAGGGAAGAGTGTTGGCAGGGCAGGTAAGGAAACTCAAGCCAACTCACATCATCAGCAGTACGCATTTGCGAGCGGTGCAGACCGCTAGGCTGATGATCGATTGTTGCGATGAGGTTATACCAGTTACTCATCCAGCTTTTATAGAGCTGCAAAGACCTCTCGATTTAGTTGGTGAACGGATCATTGGTGTAAGAAGTATAAGATATGTTTACGACTGGTTTTTTGGAAGAGTGAAGGTCGGCGGTGAATCGTATCGTGATTTTATTACTCGTATTAAAGAAGCTCGTGCTTATTTAGAGTCGTTACCTCCTGATTCCGTAGTTGTGGTGGTGTCGCATTCAGTTTTTATCAGTGTGTTTTTAGAGCATTTGTGTAGTGATGAGCCAATGAGCTTCATGAAAGCATCGTTCCGTTTTTTTAAAATGGTGCGGTTGCCAAATGCCGGTATCGTCCACTTACAGTACACTGATAAACTAAAAGGTGACTGTGGTTGGAGGAGGGTGAAATGATACACAGATCAGTAGAGAACACTATTGCACTTCACACAACCTGTTCCGTCGGTTTTCTTTGAAATTAACCCATTTTTATGGCACTATAGTGGGTACTTTGCCGGATCGTCTAATGGTAGGACTGCGGTTTCTGGTACCGTCTATCGGGGTTCGAGTCCCTGTCCGGCAGCAAATGACAAAATGAATAGCTTCTGCTATTCATTTTGTCATTCTTGATGCCGAGACTGGGACGAGAAAGGCGGAGTGATGTGAAGGTTGAAATAGTCTCCCTAGACTATTTCAACCTGAACCAGCGAGCCAGGGTCGTGAGCGTATAATTTCAAGGAGCGGAGCGACTATGAAATTAACGACTCCTGACCGAGTCCCTGTCCGGCAGCTGCAACATTATAGGTTTATTTATCAATGTGTATTTGGTTCGAGTTCTAGTTCTATTGTCACTGCAATATAATAAAGTATGAATGAAATACTATGAATAAAAATACTAAAGGAGTAATTTTCGATATTGGCGGGGTGCTCTTAAAGAATGATTTTGCTTTTGTTCCGTATGTAAGCAACTTACTAAAGGTGCCGGAAGGACGAATAGAATCAGTGGCTGAAAGCGAGTGGGATGCATTGCAACGGGGAGAAGAGACGAGTGCAGAGTACTGGCATCGAGTATGTAAAATACTTGGAATCGAACCACCGGCAAAGAGTGTACTGTCGAAGATTTGGGCAACATCCTTACAGGAAGGCGCTTCTGTGAATGAAGAAACCATTTTGATAGTTGAAAAGTTGGCCAAACAATATCAGATGGGAATAATCTCAAACACTGAAAAAGAGAATTGCGAGTTTCTTCATAATCAACCATTTATGAAATTTTTTACCGAGGTACTCCTTTCACCTGAAGTGGGTTTGCGTAAACCTGAGTTTGAAATTTTTGATCTAGCAACTAGTAGGTTGGGTTTGGAAAAATCTGAAATTCTGTTTATTGATGATGATGAGAGGTGGGTTGAAGCTGCGCGTAATTGCGGGATGGAGGCCATTCATTTCATTTCTGCGGACAGATTAGATTTATATTTTAAAGACAGAGGAATAATTTAGAAATGGAAAATGGGGTCAGTCACCGTTTAACATTATGATAGACTAAACCAATGCCAAGAATAAAAAGAGTATATGTTGGTGGTGAAGTGTATATTGAACAAGTGTTAAGTGATACAGGTAGACCTAAAAAGGGTAGCTGACCTCATTCTGCAAAGTAAATCAACTCTCATCATTTGTTTGACGACAAGTCAAATATATGATAGTTTAGTTTGTGAAGAAAAAACATACACACATTGTGTATGTTTTTTCTGTTTATGCAAACAACTATTAACGTATTTTGAATCTCTTATTATGAAAAATCTAGCAGTTACAATTCTTATTACAATGCTGACAATTACGGCTAATCCTGTTTTTGCGGGAGAATCAGAAGTGAAAATCAACCCTTCTTTGGAGGAAGTTTCTGTGTTTCTTGACGGTAAAGCTGGTGCGTATATGACCGTTGCGAGTTCGGTTGAAACCGGTGACGGAAATCCATATATTGTTTACGCAGAAATACGCGATATAAATACCAACGAATTGGTTCATTATGATTTTACGATTGTTAACTCTCCACAAGCAAATACACTGGAAAATCATCGATTTAAATTTGATCCGGTTGTGGATGGTGAATTTCGGGTTGATATGGGTTTGCTTTCTGTCGATTGGAATATTACTTATGACTGGAAAAATCATGTTGGGACATATGAGGTTCGTAATAATATTGCCTATGATTCTTTTCCTAATTTAACTCCTGAGCCTGATTTGGATCGTGTTGAGCTTTTGGATTTGGATTATAAGACAGGAAAAGAAATTACTTTGGCTACTTACATAAATAATAATCAAAGCGAAGATAGTTTTTTAGTGTATGTTGAAATATATAATGCTAAAAATGATCAGTTTGAAGATTATGTGATTGTGAACAATGTTTCAACTGAAAATGGTGAACAAAAACGTATTGACATAAACTGGACTCCAAAAGAGCAAGGTTATTACTACTTTTCAGTAGCGTTCTTCTCATCAGATTGGACAGAGATGTTTGAATGGAACCACCGGGTGGCTGATTTTTATGTTGAGTTTGAAAATTTTAATGAATCAGACAGGTACTATATTTATAAAGACGAATTAGAAGACGGCTGGTATACAGGTTCGTGGGGCAGTACGCATTATTTTAACGAGAGTGAATGGACCTGGTCCGGAAACAGTATTCGGTCAGAGCATAGAAGTACTTGGGGCGGAATTACGTACTTTAATGATGTCGGTGTTGATGCTACTAAATACGATTCGTTAGTGTTTAAAACTTTTGTTGACGAAATAGGCTCAAACTTTAGGATGAATGTTGAGATATTTGATGTCAACGGTTCTCGTGTTGGTGGTACATCTATTAAAAGTTATATAGAAGATGAAACCGGTCAAATAGCAGGGCACTGGGCTGAAGCCGTCATTCCTTTGAGCGAAATAAATGCTGATAATGTTACTATTGGTGGAGTTAGTTTTAATATCGGTAATAGAGTAGCAACCACTTTCATGGACGAATTACATTTTGAGTAAAAATTCTCACTATTTAAGGTAAAAGGCAGGTAAGGGTAAAAGGTAGGTAAAAGGTGTCAGGTACTTTTTACGTTACTTTATTGGCACTAATGGCACACTAATGGGCACACTAATGGGGACACACACTAATGGGGACAGGCACAATTAAACTAGTAGTTAATGAGGACGGGCAAAATTACGCCATGTCTGGTAATATTTATTAATGCCTCGAGTAGCAAGAGTTGATATGTCTGGACACACGTACCATGTTATTAACAGAGCTGTAATGCGGTTGCAAATATTTAATAGTAATGAAGATTATCTGCAATTAGAAAAAATAATTGAAGCTACTCAAAAGGAAATTGACATGCATATATTTGCGTACATAATCATGCCAAATCATTGGCATTTTTTATTGTCATCACAAAAAGACGGCGACTTGGGATTATTTATGCATCGCCTTACAAATGCGCACACTAGACAGGTAAGAGCTAAAACAAAGACTACTGGTACCGGTCCTTTATATCAAGGAAGATATAAATCATTTATAATAGAAAATGACCCTCATTTACTAACTGTCCTTAAATATATAGAAAGAAATCCTGTCCGAGCCAAGTTGTCTCAAGAAACAGAGGATTGGAGATGGGGGAGTGCTTGGAGAAGGATATATGGTAATGATAATCAAAAAAAATTACTCGCTACAACACCTGTTGATTTGCCGGTAAACTATCTACAGTGGGTCAATATGACAGAGTCAGAAAAAGAACTGGACGGTATTAGAAGTTCGGTAAATAAAGGTGTTCCTTATGGACGAGAGAGTTGGGTAGAGAAAACCGCTAAACAGTTTAATCTTGAACAAACCATGCGTAATCCAGGTAGACCTAAGAGGGCCTTATAAATTAATTGTGCCTGTCCCTATTAACTCTGTCCCTATTAACTCATTAACTCTCTGTCCCCATTAACTGCTTGTTTTTCTGACCGGCAGTGCGGGAAATATTGTTCTCGTCACCATTATTGGCTATATCTCAATTTGACCACTGTAGATTAAAGGTACGGTTTTTACTCTGTCACCCGTTTCTATTGCTCCCGTAGCAACAGAGAATAACTCTGAGAGTTTTTCTCCAGTTAACTGATAGCCTGTGGGATAGCGTAGGTTTGTAGTAGTATTTATAATTGTAGTACCACCCAAATTTGGTACAAATAAAAGATGATTATCGTCCAATACATACATCCTTGCCTCGTACTCACCCTCAATCTTTTCGCTCACAGTGATTGGTTCCGATAATTCGCCATTGCTAATCATATATTTGTAAACTTTACCGACATAAGAATTACTATTATGATTTTTAGCGGCGCTAAATGTTGTTCCAAGTTCATTATGGCAATAAATTACCTGTTTATGTACAACTAACCCATGACAAGGAATTGACGTAGGAATTACATTTTTATTGAACTTGTTGTTTTTAAGTTTAATCTGATGAATGGAAGAATCGTCAGACGTATATAGTGTGTTGTTGGTAAGCTGCCATGCAATACTTGGTACTGTTCTAATTGGATCTAAGTATTCTGCTTTCTTAACTCTAGTTAATTGATCAAAGTAGATTTCTTTTCCGGTTTTAACTTCGTAAATAGCTATTTGCCAGTCATCTTCTTTGGTAGAAAAGACAGCTGCTAGGTATTTTTCATCATAAGACCATCTTAATTCAGTTGAACGTCTCGGAATTGTAATTGAGGTAAGTAAACTTAACTCATCATTGTTTACACGCATTATTCGTAACCAGTCATTATTTTCTTTGACTAATAACCTACCCGATGGTGATGGTAGTCTAAGTGAAGGTTCATCTGGCTCGATTTTTAATCGTGACAAAACAACACTTTTCTCCATTGTGCTGTTACTAACAACGATTTCGTTCCAGCCCGTTTTAGTTTCATCATCAAAAGAAAAATCCATGTATATAAAGGTATTTTCAATTGTTGGACTTATACTGTACTCAGATCCATATATCCCCTTGTAATAAAGATGTCTAACATACTTAGTAAAAATTGCTTCTTCCATTGGATTATTTATGTATCCAGGACTAGAAACTAGGATAAGTCTTTCCTGTAATACTTGAAGTAATTCCAGGAAGTGTGTCAGGGTATGTTCCAACTGGGCCTTATTTGGAGCTGTCTCGGATGCTTGTGTAGTATTAAAGCCTAAAAATAGAAGCATAACCAATAGAAAGCACGTTTTTTGTAAAATTTTCATTACTGGATAATATATAATTTTTCATTTTTGTCAAGACCTACGTAATATCCCACCACCTTGGAAACATCTGTATCAATTAATACAATGTTTCTAATATGGCATACACAAATGATCCTAAACAACCAAAAGTACGTCGTGACGCTGCTTTATTCGCTAAAAAGCATGGTGTGCGTTGTGCTGCACGCAGATATGGTGTCTAACCAGGTACTATTAGCAAATGGAAAGCACGAGCAATGTAGACTGGACTGCATCCAATCCCGAAAACAAAGGTGTCTGACCCTTATAATCTATGATCTCTTAAGCTAAAACATTCATTTCAATCACCAGATATGCCATAAATGAAACAAATAGCGCTAAGAGGATGAGATAGATCCACGTGTTTGTTTTCTTACTAAAATTTCTATCGTGAATCTGTATTTTCTCTTCCAAGACAGCGCTTTCGTCAATCTCTTTACCTGTTCTTAAAAAAAGAATGACTTTGTATATACCATACAAAATAGCTACAATCGCTGCGGTTAGTAGTAAATATTCGTATATCGTAGGACCTGATAATGAGTCATATTTTTGAAAATCTATACCTGCTTCAGTCAGTGCGCTGGAAATTCTTTCTCGATCGCTGTTGACTGTATACCAGCCTGCAAGAGCAGTGAAGGCAAAAGTAAACACTGGGATAAAAGTATTCTTTCTCATCTGGTAAGTATATCAAAAGAATGATATATAATGTGGTCAAAACAGTGGTGTCTGGCTCTTATTTGATGAGAGGTGATTGGTTTTTTCCTTAATGTATTACCTACTTATTACTAATATGCAAAAATTAATTTTTCATGGACAACTCCCATTAGATCTTTATTGCTCGGGAAGTTTGTTGGTTTTGCTTTTTCTCCACCTGCAAATGGGGTTGCGTCAGTTAAATAATTTTGCATCACGTTGGTAAACTCACCGAAGTATAAACCGTCAGTATTTTCGGCAGAGTTTTGATAGGCAGCCTCTTGTAGTTTGTATATTTCGTTTGAAGATATTTTTATCCCAACCAAAATGACAAGTTGTTGTGTTACTTCATTAAAAAAACCACCTAATTTGATAATGTCACTTTCGTTAAGTTCCAAGCCAATTTCTTCTCCAGTCTCTTTGATCGCTGTTTCGGTCACAGAAGCGCTTTTCCATGACGAAGAATTACTGTCATATTGGCAATTAACATGGCCACCGGCGCCCAAAAGTTCAATAACCGGACGTTCAAGGGAACCGTCCCAGCCACCAATTCTGCGGTTCATAATTATTATTTTTGAACTGGCATCTAGCTTATTTGGATTAATTGTTGACACCCAAGGTTTATCATAGTTGGTCCTGTTGTAAGGGTATTTTTCTATAATATGGTTAATTTTATCAATAAGATCACTGCTGTAATCTGCCAGAAGAATACATTGCACTGCTACGTGAGGGAGAGGTTTCTTTAGTGATTGCAGGTAAGTTCTTGGTGACAATATGTTTGTGTGTTCGTATTCTGCTCTCAGCGGATTTTTTATTGCTATTGTTTGAATTAGGTCTTTTGTTTTTTCATCGAGTTTACCCAAGCCTTTTGTCTGTACTAAGTTATTTTCTAAAATGTTAATTTTACACCTGAAGGCAACAATAAGCAAAGCTTATTTGTGTCTATACTTTTCGATCTGACTCGCGGCAGTTTTTCAATTTCAGCAGTTTTAATGAGGTCTACAATCACTGTGTTTATAGGATAACACTTGCCGTGATATATACCAACAAAAGATATTTTAGATCTCGAAATGTAATTCAGCTGGACTATTATTTGTAAATGGTGTATTAATGTTGTTGGATAAATTATTTGGAGGTAATACATGGATAAGAAAATTATCGCTGTTGATCTCGATGACGTACTCGTTGATTTTAACGGTTCGTTCCTAAGATGGCATAATCAAAAATTTGGTTCAAATGTTAATTACGGCGATATTGTCGATTCTGACATGACAGGAATATATGATGTTGATTTTGTGACTCTGGTCAACAGATTCTATCAATTTTGTACAGATGATTGGCAAAGTTTAACTGTTATGTCTGGTTCGGAAGAAGCGCTGGCTTCTCTAAGTAGGATTGGAATTTTGCATAACGTAACAGCTCGTTGCGAATCTTTAAGACCTGTCACCGAACACATGTTGGGCACATATTTTCCTGGTGTGTTTAAGAAATTGCATTTTACCAACGGTGTTACGATAAAGTATCCGGAACGCAAACGGAGTAAGGTGGAGGTCTGTCGTGAGATCAATGCCAGAGTGTTAATTGATGACAACAAAAGGCTGGTGGATGAGTTTGCTAATACGGATATCTCATTTTTGGTTCCGGATAGACCGTGGAATCAAGGTGTGTTGCCTAGAAATGCTGTTCGTTGTGGTTTGTGGCATGATCCGAGTACTTGCTGGAAAGACATCATTGCTTGGGTTGAATCAAATTATTGATCTGTTACATTTTTTAAAAAAGCTCGTCAGCTTTGCAGACGAGCTTTTTATAATATTCTTCAATTTCTTTGACATAAATGAGAAAATTGGATTAGCCACTGGTTTCTATTTAATCTATTTCCAAAAACTGTGGTGTCTGACTCTTATTTTTCACTCATCAAAATAAACACCTCTATGAGGTGTTTATTTTGATGGCTGTTTTTTGTCACAATTACTTGTTGTGGCGAATATAACTTAAAATATTTGAAGGTTCAGGACTGGGTCTTGGAGGGTAGGGTGAATAATGAGTATATAGCGGCGATACCAACCAGAGTGTATACAGTTCTAGAGATCATTGTCATGTCACCAAAGATCGTGGCAACAAGATCGAAATCAAACAATCCTACCAACCCCCAGTTAACCCCTCCAACCACTAGTAATATGAGAGCGAGCCAATCAAATGTGTTTAGAGTTTTCATATAATTTTTGATTATTATGATTATTAAACTAATGCAGGTGTACTAGTTATTTGTGATGAATTATCTCTATAAGTGTACATCTGTGATTGATGTTAACTGGAGATTCTTCTGAATCTAAGTTTTAGGGATTGATTGATATGAATAATAAGCTAACATCTACTTTAATTATATACCTTTGTCAATAAATAGAAAGTGATAAAAATTACTTTTTAGGAGGGGTGGTTTTTATTTGTCAAAATAAGTTCGGTCTTTATTTAATCTGCTATACTTAACTGAAATGGAAAGTTTTGGCGTCAAGAAAGAGGTTGATCCTCGCATAAGAGGATGGAAAAATATAATTGAAAATTTATCAGACTATGAATCATCGAAAGGAGTAGAAGAGATTTTTTTGATAGATGAGGCCAATAAAAAATCATCAATGGTGATTGAGGATTACGGATTTACGCCTCCTGCCCTCACAGAAGATAAGGTTCACCTTATAAAAAAGGAGTGGTGGCAAGACGGTCATGCATTTTTTTCTCGGGAACACGGAATTTTTGTTTGTGAATCAGATGATCTGGATTTGTTCAGGACGGCAGTTATTCATGAGATGTTCCACTATAAAGGTGTAAATTTTTTGCCTATACCGCTTACAGAAGCTATTGTTGAAAGGTTGACCAATCAGGCAATAAATATTGATGATAAGTCTCTACAAGGAAACGCTGTATTTTCTGGGATTTATACTTACGATGATTATAGATTGCAACTTGATAAATTGCTTAAAATACTTTCAGGAAAAATTGATACTGAAAGTAGGGATGTTTTTACTTTTTTTGC
>CAYGKU010000028.1:0-13712 GCA_964350745.1 uncultured Candidatus Saccharibacteria bacterium
CAAGACGGCGACCGTCCACTTATCTATTTTTCAAACTAGATCAAAACTTCGATCTCAGCTTCGCTTCTAAGTTGATCTATGTACTCACTGATCTGTAACTGCTTACGTTCAAATACGATCTGTTCTTTAATGTCAGCACTCACTTCTTCAAGTGGTGGCAAACCGGCCTCTTCTCCACCCAAAGAATTGTAAAATTCTGCCACCTCCTCGTCAGAAACTTCCTCATCACCTTCACCCAATTCCTGATCGAACAATCCTTGGATCAATATCTCATTTTCAATATCACGCTTCAAACTACCTTCAGTGATACCAAACTCTTCCATTCTGGTAGCAAGAACTTCCTCGCCCCCCAAGCTGTCAGATATCTCACCAAATCGAGTCTCGATCTCCTCCTCTGAAGCGATCATTCCTTTTTCAAGCGCCGCTTGACGCAACAATTCACCGTTGATCAAAGTCTCTATAGCTTGTGAATTGAATTCAGCGATCACTTCAGGGTCGGTAACGTCCATTCCCTGATTCTGACCGATCTTGAGCAACTGGTCATAACTACTCTTAAAGTCCTTATGTGGGATAGCGACACCATTGACCTTAGCGGCCGGCTTACTGTTCTCCATATTTTCTATAACACCTGAAAATAAGCCAGTTGAAATACGACCATCTTTTTCCAAGACGAATATCAGACCAAGTGCGATGATGGCCACTATCAAGAAAGCTATCAGATACTTCATTCCGTTGAATGGAGTCTTGCTTTTGTTTTCGCTACCAGCTCTATCATCAGAGTTATTTCGCTCTCTAGATTCTTCTTGAGACGACGATCCTTTCTCTTCTTTTTCTGAAGTGGCGACCTCCGCCTCTTCTCTTTTTTTATCTTCCATAAATAAATTTACCAAAATTATTAAGAAACTATCTAAATACAACCACCACAAAATGAGTGAATATGCCTAGAATATTAACATATTTTTCATGAGTATGCCTAAAAACTCAGCTATCTTGATCAAGCGAGCGCTTTAGGATGCTCTTTACTCCAAGCAGACAATACCACCGCCGTGGCTGCGGCCGCGTTTAGTGATTCGCATCGAGGATGGATCGGAATCGATATCAAATTATCACACAACTCCTTGGTCTTCTGTCTCAAACCTGAACCTTCATTACCCAAAATAAAAGCCGACGGTCGATCGAATTTCTCGGTTGTAGTAGTCGCATCACCCTCTCCTTCAAGTCCGTACACCCAAAAACCTCTTTTTTGCAGATCTCTGGCTACACTGTTAACATTTGAGATGCTAACTAGCGGAATTCGAAAAGCCATACCGGCCGAAACCTTGATCACCGTACCAGTAACCGGAGATTGTGAGGCGGTATCAAAACTCCAGAAAGACCAAAAGCGGCCGCGCTACGGATCACCGCACCAACGTTGTGCGGGTCTTGTACTTCACCCAACACCAAAAGAGCAGTATCTTTATCTATTGTTAGATCCTTAATAAATTCTTTATAAGATACCATCAGCTTCTCTGGCAAAATACCGGCCACTATTCCTTGATGATTGGCCTTAGAAGAAATACCACGAGGCGGATTTTTGGGATTTAGAAGTCTCGGGACAATACCAACCGCTTCGATCTGACTGATTATTTTTTTATCAGAAAAGTTCAGGTCAAGAAAGATCTGTCTTACCACTTCCGGTTTTTGACCTAAAGCCTCACACACGGCGTGTTTGCCATAAATATATTCCTGCTCTGCTTTCATTAACATCAATCCTACCACGTTTATAATAGCTGTCCATCACCAGCAAACACTTAACCCTTGGCAATACTTTTTATGTACTCGACCAGATCCTTCTGCATGGCTTTAGCTTTACTCATACTTTCAGACTCGAACATCACTTTAAGAGCAAATTCTGTCACACTCGGTTTGACCGTCCCCCAAACCTCACCCATGTCAATCGTCACCCCATCGAATTTATTGACAGATAACGGCTTCTTAGATCTTAGATACTTCTCAACTTTCCCCAGTGCTATTTTGCGATCATGAACCTCCACCATTACGTCTTCTGTTTTTTGATATTTGAGATACGGCCTCATCATCTCTGAAAAGCTAAGTCCATTGGCCTTGGCTTTCGTGTAAGCCTCCAACACATACTTAATGGTCAAAACCACAGAATCAGTGTAAAAATATTCTCTATAAAAGAAATGCCCCGAGTGTTCACATCCAAACAAAATGGCGTCTTTTCTCATCTTATTTTTAATGAAAGCATGCCCTACCTTGGTGATGACGGGTTTACCACCAGCCTCCTTGATCCTTTCTTTATAAGCACGACTACTAAAGACAGTATACGCGATCTTGGACCCCGGATCCTTTTCCAGAAGAACCTCGGACACCAAAGCTCCGATAGCCGAACTATTTATATATCGGCCATTCTCATCCAAAAAAGCGATCCGATCACCATCACCATCAAAAGACACTCCGAGATCATATTTGCCGTTCTTGAGCTTCTTGCTTAATTCACGTTGATTTTTCTTATGAGTCGGATCTGATCCACGGTTAGGAAAAGTGCCGTCCAACTTGGAAAACAGAGTGGTGAACTTTACCGGCATTTTTTCTTTTAAGAGCGGTATCAGCACGCCCGCCATACCATTACCTGTATCTGCCACCACTTTTATTTTTTCCAACTCTTTCTTGTTCGCCCCTTTAAGGATCGAACGCTGGTAAGCTTTACTGATATCTTTGTATTTGATCTGACCCTTTTTATCAGTCTCTCTGAACACCCCTTTCTCCATCCTTTTTCTGATAGCCCTTAGACCAAACCTCTCGGTCAAAGGAATCGCTTCAGCTAACACCAATTTAAGTCCATTATAATTTTTTGGGTTATGTGAAGCGGTGATCATGACTCCGGGAAGATAAAGACCGCCGGACGCAAAGTAGAGCATAGGAGTAGTGACCAGACCAATGTCGATCACGTCTGCTCCGGCGTCAGTCACTCCTTTGCAAAAAGCCTCAAACAAAGCCGGTGAAGACAAACGCATATCGCGGGCCACCAAGACCGTCTTGTGCTCGTACTCATCAACAAAAGCTCTGGCGATCAAGTACGTTGCTTCCTCGTCGATGTGTTTAGGATAAACACCTCTGATGTCAGCATCCATGAAGGCCTTCTTGTAATCTGCGGTAATTTTTATAGACATACAACTTACATTATACAACACTCCCGACCGACACCCCGAGCGTACCTTAACCACTCAAGACCGACAAAACGACTTTTTTGCGATGCCAAAACACAACGGTTGTCTTTATCTGATCGGTAATTCAACAGTAAAAGTGGCTCCTTGATCCTCCTCAGACATCACACTCACACCTCCACCCAACTGTTCGGCTGATTGTTTGACTATATATAGACCCAAACCGGTCCCTTCAGTGTGATGCGACTCAGCGTTACTGGCTCGATAAAATTTAGAGAATAAATTATCAATTTCACTCTTCGGAATACCAATACCATCATCGGCCACTTTGATGACCAACTTGGTACCAACCACCTCATATTCCAAACTGATACTACCGTTTTCTCTAGCGTATTTAACCGAGTTGGATACTAAGTTGCTAACAATAATATGCAACAACCTACTATCGGTCCTGAGATTAAAATTCAAAGGTTCTTCTTTGCGATTAACGGTAAGATGTTTGTTTTCTACTTTATCAGTAAATTCTTCGATCACGCTATCAAAAAATTCAGACAGATTGATCTGTTCTGGGTTAGTGGCGAAGGTGCCCATCTCCAGCTTTGACACATTCAAAAAGTCATTGATAAGAGCAGTCATTCTGGTGACGTTATTTTCTATTTTATCGGCATACTTGATCTGACTCTCTGCTTTTTCACCGGTGATGTTTTTTTGTAGTAATTCCAAATTCCATCGAATAGCCGCGATCGGAGTTCTGAGCTGATGTGTAGCCAAAGCTACAAATTCAGATTTAGCGGTATCGACCATTTTTTGATCCGTGATATCAGTCAGTGATATCAAGCGTTGGCTCTCGTCTGTATATCGATATACCGACATCACCACATACCTAACATCACCATTCATGATCCGAATTCTCACCTCTTCCTCCGCCAGAGTCACGCCGGTCTTGATCTTACCCAACAACACTGACATTCTGGCGCCACCTTCATCATCTTCATCTTCTACCAATAGATCAAAAAAATTTATATCGCCAACTGAATCAGTGTTGGTTTTTAACAATAAGATGGTCGCTTGATTGAACATGTTTATCTGACCTTTCTGATCGATCGTAAGGTATGGCGCCGGACTTCGTTCATAAAGCGAAACAAACTCCTCGCTTGAAGACAGTGCCGACCTTATCAACACACTTGAAACTCTGGCATCTATCGTCCTTCTTATGACAAAAGATATTATGATCAAAATGATCGTAACCACCAGCATCCAAAGCACATGATCCGGACTATCCGCGGAAATAAATTCAAAAACAAAAACCACAATAACGAGCAGTAATGCTAAAGCCAAAAGCTGGTATTCCAAAAAGGCTAATATTTTACTGATCTTGTCTTTACCGAACATTCTAAACATAATAACATCCCGATCAACGAGAAAATGCTTTACTCACAACTTGTCAACCTAAACTATTTGCAAAGTGTGCTAAAATTTACCTATATGAACAAAGAAAAAACTATTCTTCTTATCGAAGACGAGCCTGATATTCGGGAAGCCATGGCTGAAGCGGTAGCCTCTGAAGACTTTAAGGTTTTAACCGCCGAGAACGGAGAGATCGGCCTAAAGATGGCCATTGAACAAAATCCTGACTTGATCCTACTTGATCTAGTGATGCCGGTAATGGACGGACGTATAATGCTCAAGCGATTGCGAGAAGATCCTTGGGGCAAGAATGCCAAGGTTATCATCCTAACTTCCATGGATGATGTTGAAAATGTTACTCTGGCTTACGAAGACGAGATCGTTGGCTACATCATTAAAGCTCACAGTAGCTTGGAGGACATCATGCGACAGATCCGTTTGGCTGTTTACACTGACGATAAATAAACTCGTACTCATCAACATCAAAACTGAATAGAATATTCAAAAGAATGTAATCTCTTTATGGATTCTGTTATAATTTGTTGAGATCCCTGTTAATTTTAAGTTTAGATCATAACGAAATGAAAAATAATCGGGAAATGTTGATAATATATAGTAGAGTGGCCAAAAATACATTATTGCCGTTTTAAACTGGTTGATATATTTTGCCCTCTGTCCGATCTTTGCGTCAGATCGTCGTAAGCGCACCGTTTAATGGAGTTGACGAACCCCCAAACGTAGAGCCAGCCCATGTCTGGAGCGACACTGGCCTATTATCGCTCAGCAAAGATCGGGCACCCAATCTTACAATCCCCTTAACATTAAATTATGTTTCGGGGATTTTTTATTGATCAAAAAATATAATCGGAAAAAATAATAACACCGATCAATAAAGCTGTGAGAGATGCTATCAGCACCGCTCCCGCTGCTACATCTTTGGTGTCTTTAGCGTAAGGATGATATTCAGGTGAGGTCAGATTGATATCAATTTCTATTGCTGTATTAAAAGCTTCTGCAGTTAACACCATTCCACCGGCAAAGATCAACATTATCCATTCGAGTGAAGTTATTTCAAAATAATAGCCGGCCACAATAACGGCCATGAACACAACTATGTGTATCCAAGCATTATGTGTAGTCTTTAAAAACAACCAGATCCCTCGACCGGCGTGAGTGAAACTTTTAGCCCGTTTTATGATAGAAAACTCTTCTTTGGTATCAATTTTTTCTGTCATGTTTTTATATAAAAAATAACTAAAACTCTTTCTCGTCACCAGACACCATAGCTATAAATTCGATCCCGTTGTCTGACAGCACCTTGGCCGGAACCCCGTGCGATCCACCGATCTTATCTTTCTCTAAAGCACCATCATGTACCGGAAAGACCCACTTGGGTTTGACCTTAAGTGCAAATCTGACTGCATCTGCTATCCTGCACCACGGACCAGCCACCGGCAAGGCCAGTATATCAACCGATTTTTCCGGACCGCAAAATGAGTCTCCGGGATAAAATAATTTGTTATCAATAAAAAAACCGGTGTTCTTTACCTGCCCCACTTCCTCAAATATCTCTTCGTGTCTGCAATTAAAAGCCTGTACCAATACTCCTTTTACTTCCTTGGCTACCTTATCATCCAAAACTTCGTAGGTTATATTTTGGGCGTCCAGGATTTTTCCTACAGAGTCATTGGTTATTATTTTTATACCTGGGTTGTTTGTGATGATCTCTTTTAGAGAATTTACGTGTAAGTGATCAACATGTTCGTGCGTGATCAGTATCAGGTCGATATCGCTTATTTCATTTTGAGCTGTGGTAAAGACTCCGGGGTCGGTCAAGATATTGATTCCTCCGGCCTGAATGAAAAGACAACAATGTCCGATCTTCTTGATTTTCATTACTGTATTATAACAGCCATCCATGTAGACGGACGGAAAAAATGCCCTTAAAAGGGCATTTTTTGCGTCCGTCTACTTCTTTACTTCTCGTCTAATCTTCAGTCTCAAATTCTTCGACATCACTACAAACGATCGTATCATCTCCGTCTTCATCTTCATACTCCACACACATACTGAAGTAATATTTAGTATCTTCCTCAAGGCCATCTACAAAGTAAGTGTAGTTACCGTTTCCATCAAGATCATTGTCCAACTGCACCTTCTGCAGATCATCACCATCCTCATCGATCTCAGAATAAGTATCATAATCGTCCTCAATGTCTCTCACCTGATCTTCGTCAGTGCCGTAAACGAAGAAGACCCGTCCGCTATCAAAATCATTCATGTCTATAGAACCGTTAAGCTCGACACTGTCATCTTCCACATCGGCTCGCTCTGTGTCAATATCCGGATCTTCATCGTTCTCATCATCTTCATTTTCATCAAGAGTCCAGAAGCTAAGTTGGACCCCTCTGTCCACCACACCGTCCTCATCTTCGCCAACGGCTCTAAAGTAGTATCTGGTATCGTCTCTAAGGTCGTCTACCACTTCATCAAAATCTTCGTCATCAGAATCATCCAAGTTTACCTTGTCAGTTCTTGAAGTAAGTCGGCTTGGATTTGTACCATACTCAAACCACACAGTAGCTTCATCTGAATCATTGAAGTCAACCTCTCCTCTCAACCTTGCTTCATCTTTTTCTATATCTCTGGCCGTTAAAGTGGTGATGTCTATCTCTGAATTTCCATCAAAATCATAGAAAGAATCTCTTTGTTCCATCAGTTCTTGTAGTTGGGTCAAAAGAGCCAATAGTCGCATTATCTGCTGATAATGATGTTCTGAATAATTGCCACCAAAATTAAATCCGCCGAACCCGGAGAAACTGCCACTTCTTTGTGAGGACCAGTTGAACTGATGAACGTCTCTATCATCATCTTTGTTTTCCCAATACCAATTTCTGTATTCATACTTAGACGACTTGTCACACTTGCCACCGGAATTAATGTATCCGTTATAACTACAAGCAGCTTCCGCTTGCGGAACCGATATCAATGTCATTGCCGGAACTATGAGAGCAACTGCCAATACTGTGGCTATTGTTGTTTTGTATTTTTTCATAAAAATAAGATGTTATTTTAATAACCGGTTAAACCTGAAAAATGATAAACTTCCATTCTTATATGATATTCAAAACGATATAAAATTGCAAATACTACCGATCAGACCAGACCGCCAATTCATTACCATCAGGATCAACGAACTGAAAACGTCTCCCTCCTGGAAAACTGAAAATATCTTTGACCACGTCCCCTCCCGCTTCCAGTACTTTTTCTCGACTTTCCTCCAACCGCTCTGAGTACAGGATCACCAACACACTACCTCTTATCGGCACACCAGAAGCAAATCCCCCATCTATGTAGTCACCACTAAAAGCGGTGTATTCAGGACCATAGTCAGTGAACCGCCAATCAAAAGCCTTGGAGTAAAACTCTTTTATCGTCTCTAGGTCTCCAGATAAAAATTCTACATACTGGATCTGTTCATGTTTAAATTTATTTTTCACAATTAATTAACTACTATGATCAGGTCTCATACGCACCACCTACTACCATGACTTCCGTGCTGGTGGAATAGGTCTCAGTTGGCGTTATCGCATCAACACAGGTGAATGTAAATGTCTGCTCAGCAAAAAGCGGACCTGAAGTTACAACACCGGTAGATTCGGTGACGGGAGAAGGTTGTGGCGTATGAGAGAAACTTGCCTGTGGATCTGATGCCAGACCAGTCGGTCCGGTAATTTCACAATCAAGCGGTTGGGGTACGTTGTTGATCTTCCACTCTAAATTAACTGAATCACCCGCCCTGACAACATTGGGTCTAACTGTCATTTCCAGTTCGGGATCCACTAGTATCAGCGGTCCATAATTAACAGTAACGTCAACCGAATCTGGAGTGTCTCCTCCAGAGCCACTACAAGTAATGTTGTAAGTGGTATCTCCACTCGGAGTTACAGACACGTAACCGGAAGTGTTTCCACCGGTATTAAAATCAGGACTGGAACAACTATCAGCGTCAACCGAAGTCCACTCCAACATAACGGGATAACCATCATTCACGGTCGAAGGGTCAGCAGTCAACGAGACAGTCGGTGGCAATGAAGTGGTGGTAAATTGTAATTCTCCGGTCTCATACTTACCACCGGCATTTTCGGCATATGCAATAAAACTGTAAATTGTATTGGGCAAAAGTGAGTTTAAGGTCAAACCAAATCCTGATCCAGAGCTTATGGAAGAGCCAAGGTTAGGACAAGCTGCGACCAAGGAATTGTAACTACCTCCCTCATTCCAACAAAAACCATGTCTACTTATCGGACCATTCCCGTCATCATCCAAAGTGGCATGCAGGTCCGCAGAACTTCCGGTTATATTATCTGCCGGATGTATGGTTACCGCAGGTAACTTTAAGGTAGTAAAAGTAAAAACTCCGGAAGCAGTGGCATCTGAATCATTTTCGGCCACAGCTATATATGAATAAGTAGTGTCAGCAGTCAGACTACTTAAACTATAATTGAACTGCCCTTCATCCCCCAACCCGAACAATTGACACTGATGAGTCGGATCAGAAGAATTATAGGATCCTCCTTCATTCCAACAAAAACCATGTTGATTTATCTCACTGCCGTTCTTAGAAACAATATCCGCTCGTAAGTTGGCATCGGTCATGGTCAAATTATCAACTCCCAGATTATTTATTATCGGACCGTAACCAAGAGTGGAGAAACTACTGGTAGTAGAATATCCGATACCCGCAACATTCTCCGCGTAACCTCTAAAATAAATAGTAGTGTTCTCGGTCATACCTCCTCTAAAGTGAGAAAATACGCCCAAACCAGAACCCTCAGAAGCGCAGACCTCACTAGCAAAAGTGTCTACCACATCAAAGCAAGTACCTCTATCAATGACCGGTGAACCTCCGTCAGAATCCACGGTAGCACCGAGGTTGGCGCTGGTTGTTGCTATGTTAGTAGAAGTAGGATCGATAACTGTTGGGTTATTGGGAATAGTTAGATAAGTGGTAGGTGTGGTAAATATTTGATTAAGCCAGTCTCTAGTTCTGCTGTAGAAACCATAAGTCTTTCCTTTTTCCAGGTTTGTGATCGAAACCAGTTCATTTACCGAATATATATAATTGCTATCGTAAGCGATCTCGATCGCGTTTGTGGTACTGGCGGCTACGTCGATCACATAGATAGTGGTGGTGGCTACACCAAGCATGCTGTCTTCAGCCGTGTGATCGACCACGACCGTAACCTCATTGTCTGTGCTGGTGGCAATGGTTATGCTATTTAGTGTTGCGGTTGGTTCTGTCCTATCTATACCAAAATACGGCAGGTCGACCAGACCATAGAAAGGTGTCTCTGAAGTATACCAAGTATAGCCGGGCCAACTGGTTTTCTCTGTCTCGACATATCCATCCAACTGAACCAACGGGGTCCAATAATACCAACCGTCGTCCACTTCAGTCGGAAAAGGAACGTATCTATCACCTACTCCACCATAATCATCTACGTCGATCTGAAATTTAAAGCTACCATCATCATTAACAAAATACACTCCGGCCTTTCTCAAGGTCGAGGCATTGTAAATGTTAGAAATAGTATTTACCCTGATTTGAAAATCCGGCAAATAACTGGTGACATAATGAGTGGGAAAAAGTGCTTCTACATAAGGTGTGGTTTCAGAAAAACTAGCCAACTCAACATAACCTCTAAAATGTTTCCCTTTCATTTCGTCTCTTGATTCTTGTGTGTGTTCGGTAAAATTAACCGACACTGATCCAAAGTAATGATAATCGGGAGAATCGTAAACACCAATATCTATTTTTTCATTGTCTATGTCGATACAAAACCTATCTGATTTATTCTTATCTACACCAACCCAATTGGTACGAAGATAACTACCGTCGGAATTGTCTCTGATATCTACATACCACCAATCACCAACCGAACCGGAAACCGGAGTCTTGGTGTTTGGGTTGACCAACCAAATATCAAAAGAAACCTCGTCGGGAGCACAGGCCGAGCTATCATCTATATAATCCACCAAAGATGAAAAATAACCATACGCTTTATCTGTACTATCTTGTGCCAACGCCTGACCCGATGTCATCAAAAATATCATTGATAGACAAAAAGCAAATAAAGTGTATTTAGTGTAATTCATGATAAATAAAACTTAACCTCCCGGTACACCGATCTTGAGAAAACCAACAACTTCAAGGGAACTGGTCTCAATATCACCGGCACCTGCAATTCCCGACCCTTCAGCCCTGATCTCATCTCTTACCCTAAGATCAGCAGGATCCATAGTTTTACCGTTAATGGTAACTTTTGTGCTCTCATCTAAATGCAGGACGGCAACCTTAATGTCATTTTTTAGATCAACCGTCACTTCACTATGCTCGCTATTCATTTGAAGAATGACGCCCTCAACCACTCTGTGTACCTTTGCTTTATTTTGGTCCTTCTCAACCCGATTGATCGTAATATCATTCTCTTCCGTCTCGTAGACAGCAACTGTCGTTCCGTCGCTGTTTTTCTTAGACGAAACCCTGACCATAGAATCAGCGTCACTAGCTCCACCTGTTTCCTGGCTTGAAAAATTAATTTGATGTTCCCCGTCGTTACTTACTCTATTTATCTTTGGATTGACCTTTGATTCCTCTGTACTACTGGCTTTTAAAATAACAGGAGAACTGCTGGCAGATTTGAAACTTGTTTGAGCAAGCTTGCGTCGTTCTTCTTGAACTTCAGCCGAAGTCAGTTTGGGCTCTTCGTGTATTTCTGTGTCGGTACCACTATTTTCCGTATCGGTTTTACTGATCACAGTAAAATAATAAGCCAGCAACAACAAAATGATCAACAAAAGAAAACTTATGATATATTTTGCTGTTAGACATTTGGTTGTCACTTCACGAACCTTTGACATATTTTTAAACTGTGATTATATTCCACATTTTCTGATACGATACCACAAATGAACGGATAACTTAGGTATATTTATGCACACATAAAAACGGCCACGCGAAGCGTGGCCGTTTTTATCCTTATCGATCAACCCTTAAAAAGCCACTACTTTTACCAGATCAACGTTTGCATCTTCGTTTCCTCGGTTCATCTTACCTAGGAAGCGCAATTGTAACGACGAGATATCATTGATCTCATAAACCTCATCATGCCACACATTTTCAGTGTCATAATCACCCCAAAGGTTGTAGGTGTTCACCCAAGAGTAACCACCGTCAGTTGATACCGCGAAAGCTAAGTATTCATTGTAATCCAAACCTCGTTCGATCAACCAAGAGAAAGAAATAGTAGCATTGCTCTTTCCTTGCAGATCGATCGGCACGGAAGTCAGCATTGAACCATTAGCGTAACCATCCACCTCAGCCGAACGATTACCGTCGGTAGATCTTTGAGTGGAAGTGAACCAGTCGTTATAGCCATCTTGTGTCCACTGACCAAACCCGTTTTCGAAACTATCTGAGAAAACCTCAATTTCACTTGGAGTTTCTATTACATTATCAACTTGAACTGACACAACATCAGTATCAGTCTGACCAATAGTATCGTGAGCTACCACTGATATGTTTATCGCCCCGTTTGACACCGATTCACTATCCCAAGCATATTCATACGGTGAAGTTGTGTCAGTAGACAATAATTCTCCGTCAACAAGAAACTCTACAAAATCAACGCCGTTATCGTCGCTGGCGTCTGCAGTTATAGAAACTACACCGCTGACGGTTTCAGAATCAGACGGACTAGTAATACTTACAACCGGTTCATCATCTTCTACCGGCGGAGTTGTAGAATAATTTAAAGCAGCTTCCACATTAAGCAACCCGTTTCCGTAAGTATTATCCTTTCCGGCTGAACCCAGATCATCAGCAGTCGTTTCCAAGACTTCCCTAACTTCGTCAGGTGTATTGGCAACATCTTCAGCAATGATCATAGCCGCTGCCGCCGCTACGTGTGGCGCGGCCATTGAAGTACCTTGATAATAATAGTAATCAAAATCCCACAATGAATAATAGAAGGTTTGCTGCAATACTCCATCTGAATATCCGTCGTTATCTTGATCAACGTCAAGATCACCCCCTGGTGCCACTAAGTCCAAAGATGGACCATGATTTGAATAAGGAGCTAGAGTTTCATCATAACGAGTAGCGCCTACTGAGATAACATAATCATCATACTTTGATGGGTAAGAGACATCATTTTGACCACTATTTCCAGCTGAAGTAACGACAGTAACCCCTTTTTCGTAAGCGTATCGCACCGCGTCTTCCAAAGTAAATGACGGCTGTGAACCACTAACTGACAGATTGATCACATCAGCCCCATTATCAGCAGCAAAACGGATTCCGTCTGCGATATCAGAATAAGACCCGTAACCTTCTTCACTAATAACCTTAACCGGCATTATAGAAGCACCGTGAGCTAAGCCGGCTACTCCCCTATCATTATTTGTGGTCTGAGCAATGGTACCGGCTACATGAGTACCGTGTCCGTAATCATCATTTGGATGCCAGTCGTTGTTAACAAAGTCATATCCGGTAACAAAATTGGTTCCCTCGAGATCAGGCGCCTGATAATATGAACCGTAATCCTCATAAGCTACACCACTATCAACCACCGCCACCACGACACCACTACCGTCAGTTATATCCCAAGCAGCTTCGGCGTGCACTCCTCCGTATTCATCGTTATCAAAATTCCACTGATAAGAATACCAGGTATCATCCGGCACAGAGTCGGCATAAGCAATATAATTTGGCTCAGCGTACTCCACATCGCCACGCTTCTTATGCTCTTTTACCAGATCAAACACTTTCTTCCCTTTGTTATTTTTAATCTTAACCGGTTTATCTGAATTCTTGTATTTTACTATGATCTCATCATCCCGATAAAGCTTCTTTTTCTTATCGGGTAATAACGGCCTCTCTATTACCTTATACTTTTTATTATCATTAAAATCTTTTAAGGCTTTTTTTGAAACTTCCGCGCTAACGGAAGTCGGGTATAAAGCAACCGTCACCATCGCCATTAAAGCGACTGATGTTATCTTTTTAATATTCATACGTGGGTATTTTACCCTAATTTATTACCATCAACAAATAACTAAGTAAAATAGTAATTA
>CAYGKU010000029.1:0-8849 GCA_964350745.1 uncultured Candidatus Saccharibacteria bacterium
CTCTTTTGAGAACTCTTCTTATCTCATTCCCCAACATTTCTTTATCTTGGATCTGAAACAGAGTATTAACAACGATAGCAGCATCAAGCGTTTCATTTTCCAGTTTGATACCTCCCTCTTCTTCCAGATCGCACCACAGTGGCTCAACATTTTGTATACCACTTAAATGAGCGTACTCTCCTAACTTTTCTACTAGATTCTTCTGGATCTCAATGGCATAAATCTTACCCTGAGGACCAACGGCGACAGATAATGGTTTTAGAAAAAAACCGCTACCGGCCCCAAGATCAGCTACCACATCTCCTTCTCGTAAATGAAAATGGGAAGTGACCACATCAGGAATGACAAAACGTCCGGGTGAAATACTCATAGTACAATTCTAATACATAGCAGGAACGTTAGGAAGTCTTAACTGTGTAAATAAAAGGTAATGGGCCGGCGCCTACGGCGCCGGCCCATTACCTCTCCCCACTCCACCACCATCTCATCCTACACAAACACCACACTTGCGATAGCATCCAGACCTCATCTTCATTACTCTCACTCCTTGGGTCTGCCTACCAAGAGTAGGCACATCCTTAAGCTGAAGCTTGATAACCTGACCCTTTTGACTCATGATCACCAACTCTCCGTCAGTGCGCTCGTCTTCTCTTAGAACAATTCCACACACGATCGTTCCTGTTTTGTCGGTCACCTTAGCGGTCTTGATGCCGGAACCGCCTCGTTTTTGTATCTTATATTCTTTGGCGGGAGTAGTTTTTCCGTACCCATGCTCGGTCACAATAAGGATCTCATTATTCTTCTCACCTTTCTTGATCACATCAGCTGACACCACCGCATCATCCTTACCTAACTTCATGGCAGTAACGCCGCCGGCCGTCCGTCCCATCTCTCTAACATCCGTCTCCTTGAAGCGAATGGCCTGACCTTTCAAAGAAACCAAAGACATTTCATCACCTTTTCCGACAAACCGAGCGGCAATAAGTGAATCATCATCCTTAAGTGTGATCGCGATAAGACCGCTACGACGCACATCCTTGAAAGCATTGGCATCGCTCTTCTTGGCCACTCCATTTTTGGTGACCATCATCAAACTCCAGTCTCCGGCCCACTCATCCTTCCTTACCGCCAACACCGAAGTAACTTTCTCATCCTGAGTAAGCGAAAGGAAATTCATGATCGACTTACCTTTAGTAGCACGACGTCCTTCCGGTATCTCATACATTTTACTGTGATACACCCTACCTTTATCAGTGAAGAATAGTAAGTCGCTATGAGCTGAAGTAGTCAGCAGAGTAGACACTACGTCTTCTTCTTTGGTATTAAGATCAACCACCCCTACACCACCGCGTTTTTGGGTCTTGTATTCTCCTGGATTGGTACGCTTGACATAGCCACCCAAGGTCAACACCAATACGCTCTCCTCGTCCGGCACCAAATCTTCTTGTGACATTTGTTTGACTCCACCTTTGACGATCCTGGTACGACGATCATCGCCGTATTTTTCCGCAATTTCGAGCAGTTCATCTTTAACTATCTTCATCATTTTAGTCTTACTCTTCAAAATTGCCTCCAGCTCCTTGATCAGTTTTTGAATCTGTTTTAATTCGTCTTCAATCTTCTTCCTTTCTAGACCGGCCAGCTTCTGCAAACGCATATCGAGAATAGCTTGCGCCTGGATTTCCGAGAATTTGAAAGTCTTCATCAGACCGGCGTGAGCGGTCGGTACATCCTTAGCGGCCCGGATAAGTTTGATGATCTTGTCGATGTGATCAAGCGCTTTCTTCAAACCAAGCAAAATATGCTCTCGGTCTCTGGCTTTTCCTAGATCATAAGCGGTGCGACGACGAACCACTTCAGCCCGATGCTTGATATATTCTTCCAAAATAGCCTTCAAAGACAGAGTTTGTGGCACGCCATCCACCAAAGCTACCATGTTGTAATGGAAAGTATCTTCAAGCTGCGTGTGTTTGTATAATTTATTTAAAACTGTTTGCGGTTGGGCGCCGGTCTTCAGATCTATGACGATCCGGATATCAGAAGTAGACTCATCACGCATATCGCGAATTCCTTCAATCTTCTTGTCTCGCACTAAATCAGCGATTTTAACTTGCAGATCCGCTTTATTCACTCTAAAGGGTATTGAGGTGATAACGATCGAAAACGATCCTCGCTTGTCTTCCACGATCTCGGCCTCACCTCGCACCACCACTCCTCCCTTACCATTAGCGTAAGCGTGAGCAATATCCTTCTGATTGAAAGCCACCGCTCCCACCGGAAAGTCAGGACCTTTGACAAACTTCAACAGATCATCAGTAGTGGCGTCTTTATTGTCGATCAAATGCGCCACCGCATTGGACACTTCACGAAGGTTATGCGGAGGAATATTGGTGGCCATCCCGACCGCAATTCCGAGCGACCCCATCAAAAGCAGGTTTGGCACCGCCGCCGGCAGAACAGTCGGCTCTCGCTTGGTGCCGTCAAAGTTCGGCCTCCAGTCAACTGTGTCTTTCTCTAAGTCACGTAACATCTCCTCAGCCAATTTAGACATCTTAGCCTCGGTATATCGGTAAGCCGCTGCTGAGTCACCGTCGATCGAACCGAAGTTTCCCTGCCCGATCACCAACGGATAACGAGTAGAAAAATTCTGCGCCAACTTCACCATCGCCTCATATACAGAAGAGTCACCATGGGGATGGAGACTACCAAGCACGTCTCCCACTACCGTCGCTGACTTGCGGAATTTGGCGCTGGCAGTCAAGCCGTTTAGACGCATCGAATACAGAATACGTCGATGCACCGGCTTTAGACCGTCACGCACATCAGGCAAAGCACGCTGGGTAATAACCGACATCGCGTAATTAAGATACGCAGTCTCCATTTGACCGGTGATACTTTGTGAGATTATTCCTTTTGGTGATTCCGGTGCTTCTTCTACGATTTTCTTTTTCGGCATAGCTTATCTTAAAATACAGAAACAAATAATGAGAGATTATAACATACTCAAGCCATGATTAAAGACTGAACGTCATTTGGTTAGCTTCCTCTTCAAAAACCCTCTTCCGCTTGATCTGGTGTTTCGGCTTTTGAGGAAGAAGTGGTAGCGATAAGTACTTCTTGGTATTTTGGAGTTGATGAGCCAAAACCGGTATTGACAGAAGTACTTCCTTTACTTCCAATTGTCTCAATATCTTCTTGACTAAGTTTTATTTCCATTATATTTGGCTGAGTTTCTTCTTCATTTTTGACCTCTTCCGTCAGAGGGGCCACTTCCCCTTCTTCGTCCACATCACTCCCTTCGACCAAACCATCCTCCTCACCACCAATAGCTTCACCCAACCCCGCCACTTGCTCCTTGATCTGCTTGGTCAAGGTATAGAAAGTTCCCTCTGATTGCTCAAGTGGTTGGCCGGCCATTTGCACAGGAGTCTTAAAAGGACCGGTATTAATAAACCATATTAAAGCGACCAGTCCGGTGAACACCCCGGCAAAGCCCATGGCGTACCGGTTCCTGACTGGTTTTGACTGACGTCCAATGTGTCTAAATAGTTTACTGAGCATAGCTTATTCTCTTATTTATAACACACTAAGAGGAATAATGTCTTAGCCTAGACCTTCAAAACCTTTACTTCACCAGACATAACATGAACGTCTTTTTTCTTGACGGTCAACTTGTCGACCGGAGTCTCTTTCTCCGCGCCCATTTCTTTCAAAAATGCCTTTAAGGCCTCTTTGGTGTAATGCATTGGTATGATCAGCTTGGCTTCCAGTTTTACTGCCAACTTTGAAGCCTGAGGAACATCAAGTACATCACCGCCTCCGATCGGCAAGAACAAAATATCCACATCACCAAATTCACCCAGTATCTTGGGGTCGATCTCCGCATCTCCCAAAGCCCCTAAAAATATCATATTGATATCCTCCAGCCTGACCTGATAAATAGCGTTGTACTTCTCCACTTTGTCGTAGGTGGTCTTTACTCCAAAACCTCTGGCTGTTACTTGTCCGATCTCGTATTCACCGGGACCATTAACGACAAAAGGCTCTTTGGCTCCATGCTTGACCTGATCAACTCCATTAAAATTAGGATGATTTAAGGAAATAAAAGCGACATCCGCCCCAAACTTGACCGGACTTAACTTTGATTTTTTGGAAATTGGATCAAATGCCAAGGTGGTATCGCCAAACGTCACCTTAAAACATTGCCCTCCGTGATGTGTGATTATCATAATGCTGAATAGTATACAATACATTGTTTGCAACTAAAAATATTGCTGTTTTACGATGTTATAATAAGAGAAGTTATGAGGCAAACAAACAAAACCTCCCTTGCAATTTTAGGTGGACTTATAGTGCTTCTATCACTAATGTCTACACAATTTCTAGACCTTTTAGGATGGCTAGAGTATTTGCATGGATATTGGTATGTGTTTTTAGCATTAGTATTTGTATCTACCCTATTAGGAATCTTTCTAATAATTTACGGAAGTTCCAGTGACAGCCAGAGCAAAAAACCTTTAGAATACTTTAATGGCATCCGACCATACAAGTTCATTGTAACTGGAATACTTATTTTTCTTTCTCCAATAATTGTTGGCCTAATAATAGGAGCTGATGACGGAGAACTGTTTCTTATCTCAGTACCTCTTGCAACTATGATGATTGTTTACGGAATATTTAAAAATTCCTTTTCTTTTTTAAAGCTTATTTTAGCAATTGGAATTATTGTTCTATCCTCATATATATATTTTTGGGTACTCTTCTTTAATTTCGGTTCTTTACCTACCTAGAGATTACTGATGTAATCACTAGACTTTTTTGACCTTTTATACTATATTATCTCCACCCAACAAGGTGATTATTAGTTCCAAGAACCCATCTCAAATTAAATGGCCAGGAAAAGCGCTATAATTTCGAGCGAGAAACAAGCTAGAGTCCGACATGAACTGAGGTTCATAGAGGATGAAGCGTAGTTTTGTAGCCGAAATTTTAGAGTTTTTCCGGCCAAGCCAAGAGTTTTCTTTATCAGTATTGAATACTGATAAAGAAAACTCTTATGGTTAGCGATTTAATTTGAGACGGGTTCTGACGGCACACGTTTAATCCTTGGTTCATGCACATGGCTATGAGAGACGGTTTACCAAGACCCGTGTCGTCGGAATAATTTAAATTAAAAATTATGACAAATATTGCTTCTCATGCCGCCAGCGCGGTCATGCAAGGGTATTTTGCGGAAACTCCGACAACACCCAAAGAAGGACAATTAGTAGAGGGGACTGTTTCCGCTATCGGACGAGCCCGTGTTTACGTGGATATTCCACCATTTGGAACCGGCTTGATCTATGGTCGTGAATACATGAACGCTCGCGATATCCTGCGCAAAGTTTCAGTTGGCGATACTATTGCCGCTAAAGTAGTGACCCCTGAAAACGAAGATGGTTACATTGAACTGTCTCTTAAAGAAGCTCGTCAAGCTCTTA
The DNA here is from genome assembly GCA_964350745.1 of uncultured Candidatus Saccharibacteria bacterium. Lineage (GTDB taxonomy): Bacteria > Patescibacteriota > Minisyncoccia > Phycocordibacterales > UBA918 > OLB19. The sequence goes on from CAYGKU010000029.1 coordinate 5,481, forward strand.
TCTGGGCTGATGCGGAAGAAGCGGTACGTAAAGGATCGATCCTAAGCTTGGAAGTGAAAGAAGCCAACAAGGGTGGACTTATCATCGAATGGCAAGGTATTCAAGGTTTCTTACCGGCTTCTCAACTTTCATCTGACCATTACCCAAGAGTTTCTGACGGTGACAAGGACAAGATCCTTACCGCTCTTAATGAACTGGTTGGCAAGCACTTAAGCGTGGTCATGATCACTGCCGACCAGAAAGAACACAAGTTGATCTTCTCTGAAAAGGGTCTACAGGAAAAAGAAGAGAAGGAAGAAAAAGTTGGCAAATATGAAGTAGGCGACGTTTTGACCGGAGAAGTGACCGGCGCCGTTGACTTTGGTATCTTCGTTAAAGTTGAACAAGGCCTTGAAGGCTTGGTACACATTTCTGAACTTGATTGGGGTCTGGTGGAAGACACTCGCTCCCTTTACAAGGTAGGAGACAAGGTTCAAGTAAAAGTCATTGAAGTGAAGGACGACAAGATCTCTCTTTCTATCAAGCAACTGCGCAACAACCCTTGGGATGAGGCTGCCAAGAAATTCAAGAAAGATCAGATCGTAGAAGCTGTGGTGATCAAGTACAACAAATACGGTGCCTTGGCCTCGATCGAAGAAGGAGTATCAGGACTGGTACATGTTTCTGAATTTGAAAAAGAAGAAAACCTAAAGACCTCTCTATCTCTAGGAAATGTCTACAAATTCAAGATCACCCTCTTTGAACCAAGTGAGCAAAAAATGACCCTGTCGTACAAAGAAGCAAACGAAGGAGAAAAATAAAACTGGTTTATAGAATTGAGGTTAGAATAATAAAAAGGGCGACAGCAAAGCTGTCGCCCTTTTTATTATTCTACCCCCCTGTGCATAACTCACTTGCCAAGCGGTCGCAATAGCCCCATAATAATAAACATGAAGATTAATTTCTTCTAGAATTTACAAAAACAAAAAAATAAATTCGCGCCATTTCTTCGGAAATGGTTTATTTTATTGTCTGTGACCGAAAATCACAAACAACGTTCTGTTTTGAATTTAAATTAGTATGATTAAACATCCTGACTAAAAGTCGCCGAGCTTCGCTCGGCGACTTTTAACTAATTAACCTCATTCATCGCCTTCTCTACCCCGCTTTCCAAGATTATTTTTATAGCCTTAAAAACTTCCTCTTTCACCTCCTCCAATTTTTCCGCTTCTTTTTTGGTAAATTTCTTTAATACAAACGTTGGCAAAGCACCTCCGGAAGGACGCTTAGGCTTGCCGGTCCAAAAACTCACCGGCGCTATCCCCACTCTCACTCGTACAAAATCCTTACTTTTTAGTGAATTAATGATCGACTTAACACCATTATGACCACCGTCACCCTTTCCGACCGATATCTTCATTTCTCCGATCGCGAGATCAATGTCATCATAAATCACCACTAAGCGACTCACCTCCTCTTTTGACACCAACTTTTTGACCGCGGTACCGGAATTATTCATAAAAGTTTCCGGATAAAGTAGCATTACCTCCTGACCAAAGACCACCCCTTCAGAAATCCTGCCCGAATAAGTAGACCGCAAGACCGGCTCGGGCAACCCTGTCTTTTCAATCACATGATCAAGCACGCTCCATCCCACATTATGTCGAGTATCTTGATATTTTTCCCCCGGATTTCCTAAACCAACAATATAATACATAAGTAATGGATAGTATGCCTATAATACACTAAAATGCAAAAAGACACCGCCGGAAATAAACCAAAACGGTGCCTTTACAAGCTCATGATAATCGTGAAAGTAATGTCTCCTTATTCATCCAAAATGTTATAGACACTTTAGCATTACCGCGCACCAGCTCACCTTCGATCTCATAGTCAATACTCTCTTTAAAAATAAGAACGTATGAAGGCATAGAATCTTCTCGTGCGTCAGTGACACTATTTACAAGAACTGTCACTTCTGCCTCAGGTTCCTCAAACTCAACCGGACTAAAGCGCCAAAAAGCCATTCTCGACTTTAATGTTACATACTTACCTGCGAATTCAGAAGGTTCAAGAACACATTCTTCACTCAAAGCAATACTTGTCATGACTAAACTCCTCACAAATATTTTAAAGAACAAACCAAAAGAACTTAGTACAAAAAACAAAAAACCTCTAACGAGAGGTCTGTGAACTTTTTTGTATTTTTACTGCATCTAGCACACAAAACCCTCTCGCTTCAAGCGGTTAAAAAACCAGAAAAAGTAAAAGGTTGTCGTTTTGTGTGACATTACCCATATTATAGATATATAAAAAATATAGTCAATCGCGATTTGTTTATTTAAATGACTATAACTATGTTAAAATCTTTAAGTTAATTTTATGAACCAACCCATTCTCGAGATCAAAAACCTAAGCAAGACTTACGGCCAAGGCGACAAAGCCAAACTGGCGGTCGATAACATTTCCCTTAGTATTCCCAAGGGTAGCTTTTTTGGTCTTTTGGGACCAAACGGGGCCGGTAAAAGTACCACCATTCACTGTATCACCGGTATTTCCCAACCCACTTCCGGTCAGATATTGGTAGACAATACCGACGTGGTCAGTGAATACAAGCTGGCTCGCACCAAAGTCGGGCTCTCTCCGCAAGAATTTAACGTCGACATCTTCTCCACTCCGACCGAGTTGATGCACTATATGGGAGGCTATTACGGAATAGAGAAAGCCGAACGACAAAAAAGGATCAACGAGCTGATCGAACAATTCGATCTCGAAAAGCATCGTCACATCCAGTTTCAAAAACTATCAGGCGGCCTCAAGCGTCGCACCATGCTCGGCCGCGCCTTGGTCCACCTCCCACAACTACTGATCCTTGACGAACCAACCGCCGGCGTCGACGTCAAACAACGTCACGATCTTTGGTCTTATCTAAAAGAGATCAACCAACAAGGTACCACCATTATTTTGACCTCGCATTATCTGGAAGAAATAGAATACCTTTGTAACGACATTGCCATCATCAACCACGGCAAAATAGTAGCTCACGACAGTAAGGAGAACTTCATTAAAGGTGGACAAAAACTCGAAGACGCTTACTTGAAAATTACCAACGAAGTAACCACAAAATAACTATGAAAACAAATTGGATCGGTCTTTTCACTATGTTTGAACGTGAAGTAAAGCGTACTTTTCGAGTAGCTATCCAAACTCTGGCCGCGCCGGTGATCTCGGCCGCTTTATACATTTTTATCTTTGGTCTGGTGATCGGCTCACAGATCACCGAGATTGCCGGGGTGTCGTATATTGCCTTTGTCTTCCCTGGTATCTTGATGCTGTCCGTTATCAACTCCGCCTTTGCCAGCTCTTCCTCCGCCCTTTATTTTATGCGTT
>CAYGKU010000029.1:8859-11946 GCA_964350745.1 uncultured Candidatus Saccharibacteria bacterium
TGGCATTGAAGAAATACTGATCACCCCCTTTTCATATCTCGAGATGCTGATCGGCTTCGTTGGCAGCGCCATTACTCGTGCTATCTTGGTCTCCCTTTTGATCATGACGGTAGGACTTATTTTTGGCGCCGTCACTCTGCTTCATCCTTTTCTTTTTATCTTATACGTCAGCGCGATCGCTGCTATTTTTGCCATGCTCGGCATTATTGTCGCCTTGTGGGCTGAGAACTTTGAGCAACTACAAGTCCTCAACACCTTTGTTATCACACCCCTTACCTATCTCGGGGGTATCTTCTACTCCATCACCTTCCTACCCCAAACCGCCGCCACTTTGACCGAATTAAACCCCTTCTTCTACTTCGCTGATGCCGTGCGCTACAGCATGGTTGGTGTCAGTGAGGCCAACAGCACTATCGGCGCCATCGTGATCGTTGGCTTAGTCTTGGGACTGGCAATTTTGGTGACTCGTCTTTTCCAAAAAGGTTGGAAGATCAGGTCGTAGGTTGGGTTTATGTCTGCCTAAGGAAAACCGCTAATGTGAAATACATAGACTCTCTTCAAAGTACTGATTCTCTTGGCGGAGCACATATGTTATTTTCTCCCTTGGGGGTCGAAACTAACATTGTGCCTGCCTAAGAAAAATATAGTCGCACTTTGTGCTCCTTATTTCTTCTTATATTGTTTTTAGTTTTTTATTCAAGTATAATAGTGACACTTAACGTCTTATGAATCTATTCTCCAGTAAAAAACCCAACCAAGAGACGGCCGGCCAGGCCTTGGACGAGAATAACTTCAAAGAAGAGAACCCGATAATTGAAATAATCCGTTTCTCTATCATTGCCCTTTTGATCGTGATACCGATCCGCATGTTCGTAGCTCAACCCTTTATTGTTTCCGGCGCTTCCATGGAGGAGACCTTCCACACCGGCGAGTACTTAATAATCGACCAGGTCAGCTACCACTTGCATGCCCCGGAAAGAGGTGACGTTATCGTATTTCGCTACCCAAAGGATCCGTCCAAATTCTTTATCAAGAGGATCATCGGCTTACCTGGTGACGAAGTGGTTATTGACGGCTCCACCGTCACTATCAAGAACGAAGAAAGCCCTGAAGGCTTTGTCTTGGAAGAAGACTATATAAAGTCTATGGAAAAAGAAAGTTTCTTGACCGAAAAACTAGGTCCGAGAGAGTATTTCGTGATGGGAGACAACCGTGATTTTAGCTCTGATTCTAGATTTTGGGGTGTCCTACAAGAAGAAAGGATCATAGGAAAAGCCTTTTTGCGCCTTTTTCCACCCGGTGAACTCGGTATCTTTCCCGGAGCGATAGAACAAGAGAACATTATCAATGAAGCGCAGTAATCGTAATCTTGCCATGAAATATTCATCAACTGAATTTCTAAAAAAAGCCAACGATGTCGCCGAACACTTCGGTTTTAGAACCATCGACAACCTTAAGAACGAGCCCGCCTGTCGTAACTGCAACACCTCCTTACCGCACACCATTACCGCTAGCGACAAAAAACTTGATGCTCAAAATGGATTATTTGTTGATTCTCTCACCGCATTCTGCGAACAAAACCTGCACGCTCTTGAATCTCCCATTCTGCTCTATTCCCTTGAACAATCATCAGACGACAATCACACCACCGCCACTTTCAATATTTATAATGTCCAAAAAAGCATAGCTGAAGCTATTCTTATTCAGGTAGGAAGAACTTTAATGGGCGAACTGGAACAGTCTGACACTGTCGTCCGCATCAATTCACTGGGAGACAACGAGTCACTCTTGCGCTACAGCCGAGAGCTGTCAAACTTCTTTAGAAAACGACTGGATGTCATGCCGACCAGCTCCAGAGAGCTGGTAAAGAAACACCCCCTCTACGCTCTCTCTGACCTGATCAAAAAAGATCATGAATTGGCGCACAAATGTCCTAATCCTCTCGAATATTTAAGCGACCAAAGCCGCAAGCACTTTAGAGAGATAATTGAGTATTTGGAAATGACCGACACTCCTTATGAGATCGAACCACGCATGATCTCTGATCACGAATGTTACTCAGACGCTCTGTTCTCCATCAACAATATAGACATAGATAATAACGACAGCTCCTCACCAACCCTATCAATTGAAGGCGGACGTTTTGACGAACTGGTCTTCCGAAAAACCCGTAGCCACATCCCCGCCGCCGGCGTGGTCATCAAATACACCAACAGCAAACCTCCGGTTCGTATCCCCAAAGCCAAAAGGGTCAAACCACAGGTTTACGTTATGCAACTCGGTTTCGGACCGAAGATCAAAAGCTTAATGGTCATCGACCAACTCCGCCAAACCGGCATTCCGGTACAACACGACCTATCAAGCGACTCGCTATCAAGCCAATTGCGAGAAGCGGAAGCACGAGGAGTGCGTTATGCCGTTATCATTGGACAGAAGGAATTTATCGATCAAACGGTCATTTTACGCGACATGCAAGGCCGTAACCAAGAATACCTCCCTCCGGAAGCTATGATCAAAAAACTCAAAAGACAGCTAGCCACAGCATAGAGTACTAATTGCATAAAAGAAAGCATATGACATAGTCATTTTGTTGAGTGACTAAACAAGCCACCATTTGGGCTCCTCCATAATCACTCAACTGCCAGTAGATTACTCCAAGAATCTACTGGCTTTTCTTTCATTCTAATAAATACCTAGCGGTTTATAGTCTACGGTGTGTTTGGTGCGTTAGGATGTTTTTAGCCCACTCCTAAAACACAACAGCATTGACAACAAGTCGCCACATTCAATCTGATGATTTTTTTATCCTAAGTTCATCTCCAACGAAAAACATCCTTTAAAAACCTTTCTAGTGAGGTCATAGTATTAATCTTGCGTACTTAAGTACTTAATGCTATACTCACCCCCAATATGGCAACAAACGTCCAAGTAGAAAAAAACAACAATGAGAGTAGCGCCAACGTTATTCGTCGCTTTACCAAGCGTGTACAAGGAGCCGGCATCGTACCAAAGGTTCGAGGAAGTCGGTACTTCAACCGCACCAAAAGCTCAAACGTCCGACGTATGGCAAAGCTCAAAAAACTAGGT
>CAYGKU010000030.1:0-7454 GCA_964350745.1 uncultured Candidatus Saccharibacteria bacterium
TGCTGGCAGGATAAGGTTAGATCATTCTTGCTCCACCAAACTGTCCGGGCATCATGTTGTATCTGTTGCGGTAAAAACCGCCACCGAATCCATAGTTTCTTGGTCCGGGATGGAACATTCCAGCTCGTGGTGCCACTCCCCAGTTATTGTAATAATTTCTTGGTCCGGGATGCACATCACCCCATCTGAACGGCACTCCAGCGTTATTGTAATAATTTCTTGGGTACATATGCATTCCCCGTCGATCAAGCCCTCCATTATTCATACCATAATGGCCCCCTTGTCCATGATACTGGCTGTTCATGTTGTTGTAAGGATGTTGTGGCTGTTGACCGTATTGGTCATTCATAGGCGCGGACCCGCCTCTTTTTAATTGATCTTGCACGTCAACAAAGTATCTTCTTTCCACATCACTTAAACCAAAAGCAGTTGGTTTACCGGCCTGCCACCAGCTTTGACCGCCAAATTTTTTCTCTATTTCTTGCCAAACCTCAGTCCTCAATTGCTCGTGTCTTAGGAAAGGATTTTCGGTCAATTTATTGAAAGCAACTTCATTACCGTAAGCTTCGACCATACGTAGATTCTCCGGAGACATTCCCGGCGCTATGATATCCAAATGAAAAGCCTGATGTTGATACATCTCTGGAATTCTCGGACCAAGACCGGCTGTAGCGGTAGCTTCAGGTAAATTTTGTCCAAAGGACAAATTATTCAAATTCAACTCGGGATGATTGGCAATAAGATTGTTTTCTACCGATATATGCAGTTGTTCCAGTGGAAGATTCGGTTGTTCAGCCAGAACCTTAGCGGCGATCTCTCTAGCCTCTGTTTGCAAGGCTGTCAACTGCTCCGGAGAGGAACCTGGTAAGTGTAATTTTACCCACTCCTCAGGGACCATGGTGCTCGCTGCCGCTTCATTGCTTGACACCGCCTCAGAAACTGAACCGACCACCTCGGCCGGAGCCTCAAAATTGGTTGGGTTGTCGAGTTCTTTTTGAACCAAATTTTTTAGTTCTTCACCAACAGAATCAAGGTAGATCTCGTCTCCAGGGTAAATACGGTCGATCTTCTTACCGTAATTATCCAGCTCAATGGAAGTACGTAAAGCTTCATCACTCCTTATCTTCTCGATAAGTTGACCCGTGACGTGGTTTTGGTGTTGTTCCGATGGTAGCTTATCCAGTTCGGTCTTGAACTGGTCTTCCACAATATTCCAGAGATTGTCACCACTTTCCACGGTGTATGAGTACTCACTAGGTTTTTCTATCAACGCACCATTTTCACCGTAGTCGTGTTGAATTTGATTGAGATGTTTTTCACTGTAAGCGTTAAGCTCAGTCTCTGGAGGTTTGTACCCACGCTCCTCTTGTATCTGCTTCAGGTGATCAGTTGTAAAGGCACCAGACTTGATCTGGTCTTTGTTGTATCCATGATTTTCTTGTATTTCTCTGATGTGATCTTCCGTAAACGCCCCTTTGGTCATGGCTTCCTTTGCGTTTGTGGTCACTTCAGAATTTTTTGCCGAACTTTTTATTTCCTCAAAATTGATCTCCTTTACACCCACTTCATGCCACCAGTCCTCATCTCCAAACTTTTCTTCCATTTTTTCGAGAAGATCATGATTAAGGTCCTCTATATCGGCTTGAGTATATTCTTTGTTTTCATACAATTCGAGCAGGGTCTCTTGCATAAATTCATTGACCTCAACTTTTTCGGCCTCGGTCAAAATATCAGCGTAATCATTGACACCTTCGATCTTAATGCCACTTATTTCGATATTATTGTCACCCATCACTAAGACCATCTTTTCGATGTCCGGTGAGTCGCCAAAAAAAGTAGGGATATCCTCTTTGAATTCGGTTACCTTGTGACCAATATCTTCAGCATTAATAAACGAATCTTCATTACCAGCCACGGCACTCCCCATCATTCCACCGGCACTGTAGCCGGCCACACCACCGGCAATTCCTCCGGCTATAGTTGACCAGCCTTTTTGTTGCAATTTTCTTCTTTCAAACTCTGCTTCTGCTTCTTGCAGTTTCTTTTCCGCCTCTTTTAAAGTTTCCAGTGAGAATTTTTCATTAGCTTCACTTATGGCTGACTCTACTTTTTTTTCTGACCTATCAACTCGTCCCTGTAAACCTTTATGAAAACCAGCTCCAGTACCCGCTCCAGCCCCAAGACCAATTCCCATGCGAGCCGCAACTCCCCCGGCTCCCACTAAGGCAGCTCCCACTCCGGCAGTGGCCATACCGGCCACTCCAGCCATCAGGACTATTCCTCCTCTGGTGTGCCACTTATATTTGGACATAAGTCGCATCACCCTATTAAGCACTCCTTGTTTTTCCAACGACAGACGTTCACTGTTCTTTTGGATCTCAAGTAGTTCTTGGTTTGGTTTTAAAATGAATTTTTGAACATAAGCTTTTTTTGCCTCGTCAGTTTCCAAGCTGTATTCTTTATTTTTCTTATCTGCATGTATTCCTTCATATTTTACTTTACTACGCTCCAGCATGGCCTTATTCAGACTCTCAGCGTAGCGACTTTTCAGATCCTTAAAACTATCCCTCATCACCTGCAGTCCCACCGGTAATTCAGGATCCATGCCAAAAAGCTTACCAATACCCTCTTTGGCTTTAGTTCCCCAAGATCTATTGTTGTAGTATTCTTCAAAGGCATTTTTGTAGTCTTTTTCTTTTTCTACATATTGTGAACGAATCTCCTTCCACTCCTTCCTCGCTTCCTTATATGGAGTTCGATCATCTACTTTTTCCGCCGACCCAGCCTTGTCACCCGCCTTCTCTTCGAGATCATTAGAATCATCCTTCTCGGGCTCAGGATCAATACCACCGATCTTTTTTAAAGTATCTAAGTATTTGACAGCGTCTTTCACGTATTTTTCAAGTTTTGTTCTACGTAATACTTGATCTTGTTCGGTTGAAGAAATACTGTAACTACGAAGCAAGTTAAGGTGAGCCTCCGCGTCACTTATCACTTGCGCTTGTTCGGGTGTTATTGCAATTTCGCCGTTATTTGATTTTTGTTCGATCTGAGTAATAACATCCTTGGTCTCGCTATCAATCAACGCTATTCGCTCAGGAGAAATATCATCCTCAGCAAAAGGTTCCTTGGTTTCGGCAGCTTCTGCTTTTTTATCGATGTCGTCTTTTTTTTCTTGATTTTCTTTTTTGGTTTGTTCTTCCGTTTCTTTGTTTTCTGAATTATTCTCGACATTTCCCGACTCAGAAACACCCGCTTGTGTAAGGATTTCTTCTAGTGACTTGTTTATACTAACCAATTTTTTGGTAGCATCTTTGCTTTCTACACCCTTCACTTCAGCTTCCTTTTTAAGGACATTGATCGATGAGGTTATCCCGGCTATTTCATCAGGCTCATATCCGACGCTTTCGAGTTGAGCAACCTGTTGTTCTATAGCAGTTAAAATACTTAAAACATTGATCCCTTCTTTATTTTCCGGTCCCACAGTTTCTTTCACGGCTTCAGTGGTAGAGCCGTCATTTTTTTCCGGTTGTTCGAGATCGTTCTCAGTTCGTGGAGTTTGCTCGCCCTCCACGTTTACCACCATCTCTTCCGGTTTGCGTTGTGATATGGTTGAAAACGATTCTTTCATAAGATTTTGTTAGATACAATTAATAATAGCACACACCATTCGTCACAAGATCAGTTTTTTGCATACCTAACAGAGATCTCATGCTCAACCTCTTCGCGTGGTCGGCCGTGCTGTTGCATGCTGTATTCTATCAATCTCGCCACCTTACTAATATCAGCTTGGATCGGAGGCATGGTGGCAACACTGAAAGGCTTGGTCGGAGTGCCGTCGGTAAGCATGCGAATGAAGGCGTTGTAGTTTGGTACATTCATTAAATCTTTAGCGGCAAAGATCGGAGAAAATTGTTGTTCCAAGAACTGCGCGTCCTCTGACCCGACCCGAAAGGCCGCCAAAGAGCCGACGTTACCAAAGACCGCGTCGCGGATATTGGGGTCGAGCTGAGCGATGAATTGGTGGGCCATGGTGAGACTAAGCTTATATTTACGAGCTTCAGACAGAATAGAAGCGATCGATGGCGTAGAAACGTTCTGAAATTCATCGATATGTAGATAAAAAGGCGGAAAACTCATGGAAGGATCATCCACCCGAGACAAAGCTGCCATCAGGATCTTGCCGACAAAGATCATACCGATCAGGTTGGCGTTGATCTCGCCCAGACGACCTTTGGAGAGGTTTACAAGCAGGATCTTTTTCTCGTCCATGATCTGGCGGAAATTGAAAGCGGATCGTTGTTGACCGATGATCGGACGCATGTAGTCGTTGGCGGTAAAGACGTCGAACTTCGATACGATATACGGCACGATATTCTCCAACGACGCTTCACCACCCGCTTTGGTGGCAATTTCGGTCCAAAACTGTACCACTACCGGATTTCTGGCCTTTGATAATTTGTAGCGTCTAAATTGCGCGTCAGACATCACCCTTGAGATATCCATCAAGGTACTACCACTCTCAGGGTCTTCCATCACCAGCAAAGTAGCGTTTCTAAAGTATTGTTCGAACATCGGCCCCATTGATTCTGGATTAGCCCCGTAAAGTTTTTGAAAGATAGAGAAAAGCTCGTTGACCACGAAGGTCTTTTGCTCTGGTTTGTTGATGTCGTATTCCAGCATATTTAGACCAACCACCCGATCAAGGCGCGACGGATCAAAATAGATCAGGTCTTGTTCACGCTCAGGCGGAATGGCTCCCAGTACGTCCTCTATGTCGGTACCATGCGGATCGATCATACAAACACCGGCTCCTCTTTGGATGTCTTGAATAATGATATTTTTGAGAAAAACAGATTTACCGGTACCGGTCTGTCCGATGACGTAGAAGTGACGCATGCGATCCTTTTCGGTCATGTAGATCTCTTTTTCTAGATTACGATGTTTGTTGATACCAAGCAGGGTGCCTTCGGTCGGCATGCTGGTTGGAGCGGCGGCGGTACTGGATTGAGACTGCTTGAATTGTGGTGAACTAAGAATACCGACACTTGGAAAATGGATCAGGGCGGCCAGTTCGTCAATATTAAAAGGAATGATGGATCTGGTAGAAAATTCCCGAAACGAAAAAGCTTTTTCTGAAGCCTGCAAAGCCCTACCTTTAGCTCTTTTTGGTACAAAGGTATTACCTCCTGCCAAATCGAATTGATTGAGGGTTGATTCCAGCTCGGTAATGATTTGTTCGGCTCGATCTTTGGTCTTGGCAGAGACAGCCAATCGGATGTTGGTCTCTATAACCTCGGACTTGGTCTTTTGTGTGAAGAGTTCTATCTTGTCATTCTCGATCTCGTGATGGGAGTTGTCGGTGTCGGATTTGTTTTTGGATAAAAACAAATCCGACACCGTTCCGATCACTGCTCCGCCTATTGAACTACGAGAAATAGCATCGCTGGCCTTCATGCCTCTACGCATCTCCTTGATGATATCTTCATAATCTTTGCGATAACTCTTCTTGGGATAACGCATCACGAACTGAATGGCGGCCCCACCACCTTTGCGTTCGATCTTGGAGAAAGCATTAAGGATCACCGCTAACGGATCTGAAGTGAAGGTTTCCTTGGTTCTGATCGGATATATCGGATGTTTTTTCAGGCCGACTTCGGCCATGATGTTGAAGCCGTTGTCGACAAAAATATTGTAGTCGTGGGCTTGAACGGTCAATTCCGCGTATGGAAAAAGAGACAGGGTTTGTTTTTCAAACAAACTGGTGTATTGATTGGGTACCGCGACGTAAAAAATAATATCATCACTATCATCGGCCACTGCCACTTCAATAACAAAATGATCACGATTCTTTTGCGAACTGATGGTTCTCAAACCGGAAAATAACTGCTCCATCATACCGATCAGTTCAGACAATTGATAATCTCTGGTGGTGTCGGCTTTGATCTCGGGAAAGGTGACTTCATAAAGAGTCATATGCATGACAGCCCAAGGCGGCACTCCCTCTTTCATATCCTGCACTCCCACGCCGGCCTTGACCATTTCAACCAAACGACGGTGTACCTCATCTATCACAAAAGCATTATCGGTCTTTTCCAGAACGGAAAGTGCGTTTCTGACACCTTTTTCGGTAGCTATATTGATAATATCCTCTACCGGATCTTGAGAAAAATTTATCTGCTCTGCTTTGGCACTGATGGCCGGAGCGTCGATCTGATAATTTTTATCTAAAACTGCTTTGGGAGTAAAGGAGGCGTATTCCCTGATCTCTTGTTTGCCCACGGTTTCGATATCGACCTGATCGGTCTCGAGATTGCGAGATATTAACTCCTGCTCCCGCTCGGCGATCTTTTGACGCAAATAAGATATCTCCTCTTCGGGAGTGGAAAATTGTTTTGGTATCCCTTCTGGCATGGCTTTATTGTATCGCAAATAGGTGAAAGTGAATTGTGACTATCCCCTGTTCTGATTAGACTAAAATGGCCCGCGCCTTCGGCGCGGGCCATTTAACTAAAACCCACCACTAAGAAACAACCAAGGGTAACCCTTTCCCCGAAACAAAACTTCTCCTTAAGGGTTACCCTTTGTTATTTAAAAACCCGAATCGACAACAGAAAATAATTACCTCTTGGTCAAAACCGCTCGCTTATAAGCATCCAAATGCTCAAGGGCAATACCGGTACCGGTAGCCACGCAGAACAAAGCCTTATCGGCCAAACGAGCTTTGACTCCGGTACGCCTCCGTATCAACTCAGGAAAATTACGTAGCTGTGAAGTTCCACCAGTCATGATGATCCCTCCATCAATGATATCGGCCGCCAGCTCAGGTGGAGTCTCCTGAAACACATCCTTGATAGCCTTGATCATTTCCCGCAACTCTTTTCCGATCGCTCGCACCACTTCATTGGTTCGGATCTCGGTAGTTCGTGGTAGACCAGATAATACATCTCGCCCTTTGATATCCATCATCAATTCTTCCTCAAGCGGCAAGGCGGAACCGATAGTGATCTTGATCTCTTCCGCTGTCTTATCACCGATCGAAAGGTTTCTGGTCTTTTTTACATAATCAACAATAGAAGCATCGATGCGATTACCGGCACATTTGACGGAGTTGGCCGCTACAATTCCACCAAGCGAGATCACAGCCACGTCGATCGTTCCTCCACCCATATCAACGATCATGTGTCCTTGTGGCTCATAGATCGGCACTCCGGCACCAATGGCCGCCAAAATCGGCTCTTTGACCACAAACGCATTACGAGCACCGGCTTTGATGGTCGCTTCTACCACCGCCCGTCTTTCGGTTGAAGTAACACCGGCAGGCACTGACACCATCACGTCAGGTTTTAGGATATTGAAGCGATTGAGGGATTTTCGTAGGAAATACCGCAACATTGCTTCGGTGACACGGTAATCGGCGATGGCGTAAGGCTGGTCCCACGCGCCGGCGACGA
>CAYGKU010000030.1:7464-11694 GCA_964350745.1 uncultured Candidatus Saccharibacteria bacterium
CACGGTAATCGGCGATCACGCCATCCTTCATAGGACGATAGGCTTTGATGGTATCGGGAGTTCGGCCGATCATTTGTTTGGCTTCCGCTCCCACAGCCAATACTCGGTTGTCATCTGAGACAGCTACTACCGAAGGTTCATTTAAGATAATTCCTTGTCCGGGTACAAAGACCAAGATACTGGTGGTACCAAGGTCGATACCGATCTTTGGGGTAAAGTTGTTCCAAGCCATGCTATGTAGCGTACATATTACCTTCTTTTTGGTAAATCCACCAGTGGGGCGCAAAGCGATTATTTTGGTGGCGGTTTCAAAAGAAACCGCCACCAAAATAATCGCTTTGCGCCCCACCATTCCATCATCCCCAACTCTCACTTGGTAGTAATATAGCATTTATGCTATACTGCTCATCATATGCAAAACATTGGACACAAGATCGCGGACCTGCGCGAAACCAGAGGATTGACCCAGACCGACCTGGCCAAAAAATTACACACCACCCAAAGCGCCATCGCCAGACTCGAGTCCGGCAAACAAAACATCAGCGCCGATATGCTAAAACGTATCGGAAAAGCTTTGGGCAAGAACCTCATTACCCTTTCACCCGGCACCGTCAATATCGAGATAGAAGGCCAACAAAGACTTTCCGGTACTATCGAAACCAATACCTCCAAGAACGGCGCGGTCGGCCTTTTGTGTGCCAGTCTTTTGAACAAAGGAACCACCACCCTACATTGCATGCCGCGCATTGAAGAAGTTCATCGCATTATCGAAGTACTGGAAAGTATCGGAGTAAAGGTTGAATGGAAAGATAGCACCATAACCGTCACGCCACCGAAAAAATTTGACCTTGCAAAGATCGACACCGAAGCCGCCAAACGCACCCGCAGTATCGTGATGTTCATCGGTCCCTTGATCCACCATTTGAATAAATTCAGTCTCCCTCAATCCGGCGGTTGCAAACTAGGTAGCCGAACCGTTATTCCACATTTTTACGCACTTGAGCATTTTGGAGTCAATATCAAAACCACCGACGAGACTTATGAAATAACCAAAACCAAAGCCTCGCCTTCTGAGATCATTCTCTATGAATCTGGCGACACCGTGACCGAAAACGCTCTCTTTGCGGCCGCTCTAACTCCAGGCACCACTACTATCAAATACGCCTCGGCCAATTATATGGTACAAGAGATCTGTGTTTTTCTTGAACTATTGGGGGTAAAAATAGACGGTGTCGGTACCACTACCCTGACCGTCACCGGCCTGGCCAAACTCCATAAAGACATCGAATACAGCCTTTCTGAAGACCCGACCGACAGCATGTTTTTCTTGGCAACCGCTATTGTTACCAACTCCGCCATCACCATCACTCGTTGTCCGATCGAGTTTCTAGAACTTGAGTTACTAAAGCTCGAAAAAATGGGCTTCAAATACACCAGATCAAAACCCTACCTAAGTCGAAACGGCGTGACCAAACTGGTCGATATCAAGACCAAACCATCCAAACTCAGAGCTCTTCACGAAAAGATCCATCCTTCAGTCTACCCAGGTCTTAATATCGACAACCTTCCCTTCTTTGCTGTTATTGCCACCCAAGCGGATGGTCAAACTCTCATCCATGACTGGGTCTATGAAAAACGCGCCATTTACTTTACCGAACTCGAAAAACTGGGAGCCGACACGGTCCTCGCTGACCCGCACCGCATCTATATCACCGGACCCACTCCGCTTAAAGGAGCGGAACTTATTTGCCCACCGGCCTTACGGCCCGCCACCATCCTTCTCATCGCCATGCTGGGAGCCAAGGGCCATAGTGTGCTCCGCAACATCTACAGCATCAACCGCGGCTACGAAAAACTGATCGAGCGCCTCGCTTCGCTCGGCGCCAACATCAAATATTTGGATGAGTTTTGATCTAAAAAACCCTCGATGTATAAACACCGAGGGTTTTTGCTTAACGTCTGTATGTTTTTTTGTTTACATCAAAAGTTCTAGCTAACGCGGACTTAGTTTTACTTGCAACTGTGTCTGTAAGTATATTTACTTCATACATTTTTTCAGTTAGTTTCTCAACATCTGCAAGTATTTCCCGAAACCCAGACCGCAAACTTATGATTATTTTTTTGAGTCTTTTTATTTCATAAAATATTGTCCACTCACGTTTAATATCATTATAAGCAGACTCAACAAATGTAGGTTGTAGTAAGTGTTCTGCAACGTTTTTGGGTACAACATACCAAACATCACCTACCCTAACCACGACCTTAAGAATTTTCAAGAACTGAGCGAGAACCGGTCTAAATGCACGAGAGTACCCTGCTTCTTCTGTGACACTATTAAGACCTCCTTTATAAATATTTTTATCAGCCTTCTGGTGTAATATGTTGACTATTTCTAGAATTTTTTTTCCGTCATACTCACCCATCCTATCTGTGATCAACTCATGCAATTGATTTTGCCTTGTTAGTGACATCACTATGTCTCCTATAAGTTTTTTCATACTTTTGTGGTCAGATAACCAAACAATCTTTGGTGTCAACCACAATACCCAACAGCAATATACTGTTAGGATACAAGTTCGTCAAGAACCTGTACGGTCTCACCGCCCATAGCGAACACTTCCATAAAAAACGAGACTGTGGTATAACGAGCCCTCACAAACCCAAATATTGGATTGTTTGTGATGTTCTAAGTACAAAACTAAAGGAGAGGACCATGAGTGTTACTGTATATTGTATTATTTCACTACTTGTAGGAGGGATCCTAGGAATAACAATCGGGAACTTTTATCCCTTTAGAAGTAAGGCTAAAATGGAAACCTTTAATGAATATGAGAAGAACATACGTAAATCTCGAATAGAATCCGTTCGTGAATATGTACGCAATCATTTAAACGGTTCTTGGGAATGTATTTCCTATTCTCTTTTAAGAGGACAATGCAAGATCATTCTAAAGAAAGAAAAAAATACGATCATAATTGATCTCTCTAAAGGCATAAGCATCGGAAAAGGCGCGGTCTTCTCAGATGTAAAAGATACATCTGGGGAATGGACTTTTTCCATCATGTCGCAAAAACAGCAAATAAAATAATAAACCTCAAATCCTTCACGCAGATCGGACAACCGATCTGCTATTTTCTTGTCCAAACCACTTAAACCTGACTACTTACCACCATTTTGATACAATACGCCCACATGTTTGTTATTAAAGTAATTCCCCTGATCAAAGGCACCAAGCTGGATACTTTGTCATACTTTAGTAGCCAAGAACACCAAATCGGCACCTTCGTCAACGCGCCGGTGCGTGGCAAAAAATACATTGCCATAGTCATTGAAGCCGAATCTGTTTCTCATTCCAAAACCAGTCTGAAAAGCGCTTCTTTTACCCTAAGAAAGCTTCCGGAACAAACAAACGTCACCAAAGTACCGGACTGTGTTTTTAAAACCGCCAAAGAATTAACCAAAATATATCCGTGTTCAGTGGGCGCTATTTTGTATCAACTGCTACCGCCGGACATTAGAAACGGTCAACATCAATATCCGCTGGTATCCACCATGGTACATCAAGAGGAAACTTCACCGCAGATCCTCACCACCACCATTCAAGAAAGATACATTGCCTACCGCAGTCATGTTCGCAGCATCTTGGCCAGGCGCGGTTCTATCTTGTTTGTAGTGCCAACCAGCGTTGATATTGAATACGCCCAAAAACATCTCTCACAAGGTATCGAAGATAGAGTAGTGGTTTTTCACCCCTATCAGTCTCGTCGCGACAAAAAGGCTTCTTATGCCGCGTTTGAAGACACCAGTCTGGCCAAACTGATCATAGCCACCCCCACCTACGCCTACCTCGATCGAGTAGACCTGCTTTCCATTGTCATTGAGAATTCCGCCAGCGATTTTTATAAAAATAAAAATCGCCCCTACCTGGACCACCGGACCGCACTCATGACGCACGCCAAAGTAACCGGTCGAGAGATCTTACTCGGTGATATCTTGCCTCGCACCGAAGATGAATACAAAAGACGCAGTGAATTCTTTATCACCCATAATGAAGAGACCAAACGAATCTCCTTCCCCACTCCGCTTACTATCGTTGAACAAAAAGATAAACCATCGCCCGATGTCCCTTTTAGAATGTTCTCCAAAAAACTGATTTCGCGAATAAACAACACTCTTGAGGGTAAGGGTAGAGTTTATCTGCACGGTGCCAGACGCGGACTTTCACCCGTT
>CAYGKU010000031.1:0-2211 GCA_964350745.1 uncultured Candidatus Saccharibacteria bacterium
AGAGGCGCCATTTTTGGTGGACCTTTGTCCACCAAAAATGGCGCCTCTTTGGTTTTTCTCCTACTCCTCCAGCAACTTCCCGACCTTGATCCCCAAGACTAAATCGCTGACGGCTCCAAACAGCACCTCACTCACCTTTCCGTCTTTCCCGATCAATATCAAAGATGGCGTCCCGCGAAGGTTGTACTTCTTCATTGTTTCCGGCGTATCGCTACCATCCTCGTGTTTGTCGATCGCCACCGGAAAATCATAACGGAATTCATACAAGAAAACCTGTAACGACTTCCTCTGCATAGCGTCATGATGCTCAAACACTGTATGAAGACCCAGTACCTGCACCTCGTCCCGACCTCGAAAAGCATCATGGAGCTTCTGAGCCTGTGGCAGACTATGATTGACACAAGCCGGACACAACATTTGAAAAGCTTCAATTATCACCACCTTGCCTTTAAGGTCAGCCAGAGCAATATCCTTCTCAGTATTAAGCCAAGTTTCCACTTCAAGAGAGGGAGCCAGATCTTTATTTTCAGTAGTGGTATTTGTTTCCGAATCAGAAATTTCACATTTCCCATCCTCACATTTATGATCTTTTTGTGACTGGTTCATAGAATTACTAAATTAAATTATAAGGCACCTCTTTTATGTTGGTCACACAGACAGCCTGCAGTTCATTCTTATTACTGAATTTTGGACTCAACTCAAACTCTACCACACTCTTCACTTCAGTACCGTGACTAAAGGTCAAACTACTTTGGTCAAGGCTGTGTGTGCCCACGAACGAAGCCGGCACATCGACCATTACCAGTTTATCATTATCAACTTCAACACTGCCAGGTGACTCAAAAGTAATATCGATCACCCCTGGATCCTCACCACAAAAAGCAACTTCACCCAGCTTCACCACGTGATTATGCCACACCGGATCAGACGCATCCTTTTGCATTTCACTATCTAGTACGCCGGCATGGGTAGTTGACACCACTACCGCGTCGGTTCCCTTATCGGTAATAACACCGTAACCAACAGCCCCACCCTCATTATCGAGCGGTATCATACCCAAACTGTTCATTTGTGCTAAAAAAGTATCCGCCGAAACCGCTACCTCAGCTTCGTGCAGATGGTGATCTATATGCATATCATCACCATGATCATGTTCCATTACTTCATTTTTATCTGACTCATCAACCACTTGAGTCAAAGTCTCGGTCTTTGGTTCAAACCTATCGCCACTAAAGACAGCGATCGCCACCACCAAAACAGCTGCTCCTACAATTAGAATTGTATTTTTGTACATACGTAAATGTTGTAATTAAATTTTAAATAATAATATGAAACCAACTATCCTCAATTAATTTTCACTATTTGTCGGTTGCAAATTGCGCACTTGGGTAGTATATAGCTATTGCTTTATTTTTTAAAGTAGCTATAATGTATGGACCTAGTTTATTTTTATAAAGTAATATTGGAAAAAAATGACAAAAGAAACACCGGAATTCAACAAGGACTGCTCGGTCCGCAAGGCCATCGACATCATCGGTACCAAATGGTCGATCATGATCTTCAATGAATTGACAAAGTATCAGGTATTACGTTTTGGTGAACTACGTAAAGTATTGGGTAACGTGAACACCGGCACTCTCACCTCCACTCTAAAGCATTTGGAAAAACATGGACTAATAAACAGAAAACTGTATAACGAAATTCCTCCCCGGGTTGAGTATTCTCTTACCGAAAAAGGAAGAGAATTGAAAAAAGTCCTGCTTCACATGCAAGACTGGTATGAAAAGTGGTATTAAGATCGTTTTCACTATACCGGAACATGGAAGCCCCGCGCCTTCGGCGCGGGGCTGTGTTCCTTCCTCGTCACCCAAAGACCTGCTCCCGATCCGGCAAAGCCGTAATAGCGCCAAAATTGGTAGTGGTGATCGCTCCGGCCTTATTGGCGTTTTTGATCATATTTTCCAAGCTGACAACATCCTCTACAATACTAAAAGGATCGTCCAAAACAGAGATCTGTTGTAGTAAGCACCCGATAAAAGCATCGCCGGCTCCGGTGGTATCCACCTGACTCACTTCGATACTAGGGATTACCTTCTTTAGGTTTGGTGAACTAACATACGTTCCTTCCCCTCCCAAAGTTATCACCACCAGAGGAACACCCACCCCATGAAAGAATTCACAAGCTTCCTCTAGCTCTGTCTTCTCTGACAA
>CAYGKU010000031.1:2221-9488 GCA_964350745.1 uncultured Candidatus Saccharibacteria bacterium
CAATAGTTGCGCTTCCTCAAAACTAAACTTGCAAACGTGAGCCTTGGCAACAAACC
Organism: uncultured Candidatus Saccharibacteria bacterium; assembly: GCA_964350745.1. GTDB lineage: Bacteria > Patescibacteriota > Minisyncoccia > Phycocordibacterales > UBA918 > OLB19. The sequence continues at coordinate 2,278 of CAYGKU010000031.1, forward strand.
CCAAACACTTCTCAATAAAAACGCTCTCCTTCCCTTCCCACAGAGCATCGCGAAAATTCGGATCAAAACTTATATACGAATTTTCCTTCGTCGCATCAAACAAATAACTCTGATAAGCTTCCTCCAAACTACCACCCAAAAGAGCGGTGGCCGCTCCAAAATGCACAATATTTCCAGCCAACCTATCTTTAAGAGACGGATCGTAGCGCAGATCTTCGTCAGCTCCTCGACTAAAACCAAAACTGCGTTCTCCGTCCTTGGCCAGAGAAACAAAAGCCAGTGTAGTGAACTTATCCGACCTCTGGGTCAATTCAGTTGAAACGCCATTATCTTCAAGCACACTGACCAGATAAGCACCAAAAGCATCACGACCCACCGATCCCACAAAGTGTCCTTTCCCACCGAGTTTAGCCACCGCAGCCGCCACATTGGCCGGAGCACCGCCTGGTTTTTTGGTAAAAGTTTCAACTTTCGACAGATCACCGACCTGCTCCTCATCCACAAAGTCGATCAATAATTCTCCAATACAAAATATTTCCTTCATTTCTAAAATAATTATTAACCATCATTTCAGTATCCTACAGCCTGGCAGAGCCTAAACCTCCCCCTCACCACTGTCCGCAACTTCTTCCGCCACAATCTCTTCCTCATTCTCAACTTCAATCTCTTCTTCTCCACCTTCGTCTTCCTCGACCTCCTTTTGTTGTTCCTCCTCAACCACCTCTTCTCCTGTTACCTCTTCCTCCGACCCTTCCACATTTTCCACTGTTTCTTCAGGTTCAGTTTTCTCATCACCAGCCTCCTCAGTCTCTTCTCCTGAAGTTCCTTCCTCTTCCGCAACCGTCACCGGAAGCTCCTCACCGCCAGCATCTTCCCCTTGACCCTCACCTTCTTTCACTTCCTCACCACCTTCTTCTTCTATTACCACCTCCACTTCTTCCGGTACCACCTCTTCACTTTCCCCCTCTTCCGCTACGGTCTCCTCCCCTATTTCTTCAACCGCCACATCTCCTCCTGAAGCATCAAGAGAGAAGCCGGTCAGAGCGTTTAGATTGGTAGCCGGACTGAAAGTCTCCGCCACAAAGGTCAAGAGCAATGTCTCCACATCCACGTACCCACCAACGCCATCCGGTGCATCAACCCAACCCTCAAAGACAATTCCCGCCACGCAAACATTATCTACCGGAAAGACCAAATTTTCCGCCATGGAAAATTCCAGATCCCAAGAAGGAGCCAGATCCACCTCCTCTCCGGTCAAAGCCAGCAAGTCACCGTTGTATGGTAAAGGCGCGCCGGCATCAAGTACTATATTATCGCAAAGCGCGCTGTTGCCACTGACATACTCCGCGCTCACCTTGTACACCAGATCAGAACCGGTCTCCAGACTCGGAGTCACCAGCACCTCCACTTCATTTGAACCCTCCGCTGTTCCCCCGACAAAATTAATAGTGGAAGTGGCCGGACTGACGGTGAAGTCCAAAGTATCGGCCGTCAAAATATTTTGAACACTCGACTCCACATCAGCCGAAAAAGATATCGTACTCCCCACCAAAGGTAAGTTGGTTCCCAGTCCCACCAGAGCCAAGACCAAAGCGGCCGCTGTCAGCTTGGGCCTGATATCAAAATGGACTCGAGCTGGCGGTGGCGTCGCCACCGCCAGCCTAGCCCCTGTTTTTGCTTTAACCTCTCTAACCACAGGCTTAATATCCATAAAACGCACCAACTCCTGTCGAGTTTGTTTTTGCTCCTCGGCGTATTTAGTATGCTGAATATCAGCCATACTGATCACCTCCTTCACCCCTCTACCGACAACCGGCTCCGGTGGCCGATAAGGCGCGACCACCAGCGGTGAAATAGCGTCTATACCCACCTTTGAACGTCGCATTCGACGCACTTCTCGCCAGATATTAGTGATCTCATCTATAATTATCAAAAAAGCCGGCACTCCTACCAGAAGCGTAAAGCCTAGTGGTTGACGAGCAAAATCAAGGATAAAACCGACAAAAGGCAAGCTAAAGGCCACTTTACCCAAAATGTCACCCTTGGCCACCAACGAAGCATCACGTTCTTCGTTGGCGTCACCCTTAGTAATGAACATCTTCTCACCATCTACCACCTCGGTACCCACGATACGGTGCGTGGTCGGGATACTGCTGTCTGTACTGGTAAAAGTGACCACGTCACCTTCCTTATAAGCCGGCGCCTCATTGACCAGCACGATCCCGCCGGTCATGATGGTTGGCTCCATCGAACCGGATTTTACTATCTTCACATCGATCGCGCCCACCCCGGGGATGGTCGGAGCAAAGAACAGAAGCCCCATACCGATTATTATGGCCGCGTATACACTATAGAGTACGTAAGTGAAGAATTTCATGATCTAAAATGATTTACAAAACTTCTACCCCTATCGACCAAGCGCGAAAAAGCCGACCGGCCCTCCACCCTTTTCCATGACGGCTCCACCTCCACCTCTTCTGTTTCGTCTTCTTCGACCACCTCTTCATTTCCAACACCACCATTTAACACCCACGAAAGACTAGGATGCGTGGTCCGGTGATGCATCATCACCATATCTTCCACCCAACGATGATCCCCAAACGGACTTCTTGGACCATCATAGAAACAATCTCTATCAAAACGGCTACATTCCGGCTCTGGTTCTGGTTTAGGCTTTGGATCTGGTTTTGGCTTTGGATCTGGTTTAGGTTTTGGCTTTGGATCTGGTTTAGGTTTTGGCTTAGGTTTTGGCTTAGGTTTTGGTCCAGGTTTTGGCTTATCTTTCTTAACACAAGAGAACTTCTCATGGTACTTAGCCTGCACTGCCCGCAAACGAAGATCGACCGACATCGAATCAGTCTGAATAACATTACCCAATCCTTCACCACTACAACTAATCTCGGCCGTATCCAGGTCCACCGTCAGATCTCCGGCGCACCAGATAATACCCACATAGTTGGTAGAATTTGCCTTGCAACTGTTGCCGGTACCGGCGTCTGCCACCGCGTAAGTCGTATCATCAAGCAACACATCGGCCGTCTGGGTGGTAGTGCCAAATATCACCTGCTCACCCACCTCAAACTCATTATCACCGTCGTCTCGCCAGGCAAAGAACTCCAAATGTTGCGACAACTCACCACCCTCCATTCCATCCACCAAGCTCTCCGGTTCATTTTCGCCATTCTCTTGATCTTCCAAGTTCTCAAAATCAAGACAGACGTAAGCGTCATTCTTCTTCACATGCAGACTAATGGTGTGCTCACCCATATCACCCGGCTTCACGTCACCAAAATTGAAGAAATGATCCACTCCCGGTGTCAGGTTCTTTAGATCCCAACTTAAGGCCGGTTGCAAAACCCCGTTGTATACGGCTCGACTGTCGATCGTCAGCTCCAGACCCTTATTTCCATGACCACCACCGTGCCACTGTCCGCCATAAGTAGCGAAAGTGTAGCCGGTATTGGCTCCTTCCGCCACCAACACCACCCACAGAAGACCAACCGCGACCACCGCCAAAATGATCTTTATTCCCCTTTGGTAATGTTGAGTAATGTGTGGCATAAATATGTTTTTATCTCCCTCTCCTCTTTTTTACCCTCATCCCTACCTTACTCTCCTTGTCCCTCATTTTCTCACCTCTCACTTCTCACGCGATCAATAGATCAGATCCAACTACACATCATTCAGTTCCTCACTCACCGAAGCACAGGTCAAAGCTGAGACGGCGTCCAAATCATAAGCGTCGGCAGTATCTTCAAACTCATTTCTGTCAGACACGTCGGTAATACGGATGAAATTCGCCCAAGTCAGTCCCGAATCAGCCAAATCAGCCTCGGTATCACGGTCGGCACTAGAGGTCACCAAGAACCAGTCAGTACCGTTTTGACTGACTTCGATCTTGATCTTCTCGACCGGATAGGTATTACCACCGGTCACTTCCCAAGCACGAATGTCATTACCTGGACCATCTACGATGTAGTTATCGGTAAATTCAAAGACAGCCCAACCACCTTCGTTTGGTGTATCGTCACCTCCCTCATCAAATCCCAGACTGAAGAAAGATCCTGCCACTACCGGATTATCAAACGGCGTGCCGGCGCTTTGTGGCGCTCCGAGCGCCTTGGTCGGGTCACTACGATCTACCGCCACTACGACTCCGCTCTTCTTTAGTCCTTGATCAAAGTCGACCACATTGTCGGCGTGTCGCTCTTCCGGAGTACAAGTAATGTAGTTGGTCACGGTACAGACCACATTTTCACCCTCGGCAATACTCACCGTATCGCCATCGCTTTGATTGCCTCCCACGCAAGACCAATTGGAAGCAGTGTAGCCGGCCGGACCAACCTCAGACAGGTCGTATTCTCCGGGATCAACCGCCGCTCCCGTCACCACTCCGCTACCGGTCGTACCGGAGATATTGCTCGGACCATCAGCACTCAAGGTCCAAGCGGTCGGTACGTCATTGAATGGACCGCTCGGGATCACATCCTTGACCAAGGTCAGAGTAGTGCGAGCGTTGCCTTCACAAACAAAATCATCATTATGACGAGCTTGTACCGCGCTAAAGCTGACATCCGCGGTCAAAGAGTCGGTCTGGCTTTCGTTACCAAGCAAAGAACCGTCACAAGTCACTCCACCATCTTCCGGCTCACCGGCTTCTTGATTGTCGTTATTATCACCATCAGGCGACATCGCATCACCCACTCCGTCCTGCTCCACCGGATCAGTACCAATTTCACCAAAGCACCAAGCCTTGCCGATGTAGTAGGTTTCAAGGCCTTCGATCGGACCACCTATTTGGTCCTCGTTCCAGATATTGGTCTCGCTGTCAGCCAGAGTGATCTGGTATGGTTGATTCAAAGGCAAAGCGCCGATCGGCCCCGGGCCGGAGATCACCTCCTCATCATCTTCGAGCACATTATCACCATCGTCAGCCCACCAGATAAAGTTCACCAAACCAGCCAACTCTCCCTCGTCTTCCCCTGGATCATTACAAGTATTATCCTCCAAGCCCTCCGGCTCGTTACAACCATTTTCATTATTGGAGGTCAGGGTGACATCAGCACAGACGTAAGCGTCGTTGGTATCAACATGGATCGAGATAGTATCTTCACCATAATCACTCGGCTTTAGGTCATCAAAGTCGAAGAATTTCTCGATGGTGAGGTCCTTCTGTTCCCATGAAGTATTCTCATTAAAAACGCCATTATAATAACTTTCGTTATCGATCATCAGATCGATCGCTCCGGCGGTAAAGGTATTGGCCTCTGAGGTCTCGGTGTCACTAAAGAACGCCGTCGTTGCCCCAAAAGTGAGCAAACTCCCCGTAACCGCCACCAATGCCAAACTCAAGAAGATTCTTTTCATAATAATATTTGCTTAGGTAAAGATAATAAATTTCTAATTCTCAATTTTCCATTCAATTCCATTTCATGCTGTCCCCTTCAGCCCGCCAAATTCCAGCCAAAAAGCTGAAATTCGGAACGGCTAAGTAGGATGCTAGTTATGTGGAAAAGCACTCACTTCCTCAGGTGTAAAGTTAACTTCATCTGTGCCGCCTGTTTGGGTAGCCCCACCACTTGGACCCCAGAAGTTGTCCTCTGCATCAACATCAGCGGCCAAACCAACATATGTGTTAAACATAGTTCCGTCTAGGAAATTGTTGAAGTTAACAGTAGCTGAATTTGAGTCAATTGACGGATCAGCCCCGATAGCTTCAGACCCTGGTACGCTGTGTTCAAATTCATTAAAGCGAACAGTTGCACCATTAAGTCCAGCAATACCGGCAACATTGTCGTCAATATCGTTGTACTCAATCACAAATACTCCTGTGTGCGGGTTGGTATAAATACCCTGTGTAGCTCCGCTAAGTGTATTGTTTGCGATCAAACCACCACCATTAGCACCACCAGTTTCAGTAAGAATACCAGCACCAACACCACCATCTACAGTATTGAAGGAAATTTCAAAACTGTCTGCGTCACCGTCCACGTAGAACGCAGCTTGTTCAGCTGGACTCTCCGCTTGACCGATCAATCCGTCAAACCCAGTAACGGTCACATTGCTGTTACTTAAGACCACTGGTACATCAAGGTCTACACCACGTACTGTAGCCGCCAAAGTAACACCTTCTGTTTCTATTCTGATAGCCACATCATCACCGGTCATGTCATACGAAGGATCTACACAAACAGTACCGTCTACAGCTACGCCATCTACTGCTGTCTGTATAGACTCAGACCCTGTAACAGTAACGTCACAACTTGGAGCTACATAATCAGACAAGGCTGCCCCAACTAACTGTCGAGGTTCTGGATCACCTCCATCAAGCGGTGGCAATGAATCACATCTGAAATCATCATTATGTCGAGCTTGAACGGCGTGGAAAGCCACATCTACCACGATACCGTCGGTTTGTGCGTCATTGTGATCTCCTTCCGCTCCGGTACAAGCAAATCCAGTATTATCTACAGTCGGTGCACCATAATCACCTGGCGCCACTGGTTCCGGTGAAATATCACCAAAACACCATCCCTTACCGATCCAAGCCGTCTCACCTCCCACAAACGGATCATCGCCTGACTCAGCCAAAGGTAGCCATTCACCACTGAATATCTCAGAAGATAGACCAGTCAGACTATTAATAACCTCCTCACCTTCTTCAAGCACATTATCTCCATCATCATGCCAGAACAAGAATGACAGGTAATTTTGTAGCTCACCATCATCCGCTCCGGCAGTATTGTCGACTTCCGCTTCTGGGTCATTTTGACCATTTTCAGGTGTTCCTGTCAGATCAAAAGCCATACAAGCGTAAGCATCGTTATTATCGACATGGATAGAAATGGTGTCTTCACCAAAATCTCCCGGCTTTAGATCGATAAAGTTGAAGAACAACTGATCTGTAAGATCATTCAGATCCCAAGAGTTGTTGTTATTTGGACCCCAGTCTCCTTGAGGATCTGTTACGGCTGGATCGTTCCAGTCAAAACCATAGCTGGAGTTATCGATCTTCAGATCGATCGCTCCCGCTGTAAATACGTTCGCTGTTGAAGTCTCGGTGTCGCTAAAGAAAGCACCGGTGCCCCCCGCCACCACAGCGCCCACAAAGACGATCATTCCGAGACTTGTAATAATTTTTTTCATAAGAACTTTTTGATTATCAATTATTTAATAAAACCTACCACTAATCTTCCAAACGCGAGGGAGAG
>CAYGKU010000031.1:9498-11692 GCA_964350745.1 uncultured Candidatus Saccharibacteria bacterium
CAGTTTAAACCCGTCTGCCACAGGTGGCCAATTAAAGAAAGTTGCCCAAAAAGCAGTGCTTTTTGGGTAACAAAACTGGGGATAACTTTAGTAAAACCATTGCAAAATAAGACTAAGGCTATACACACCCCTATGTAGATAACCCTTGTATAAACTTTGTATAAAATGTGATCTTTATGTGTCCAACTTGTGAACTACAAAACCACGACACAGAACTTCTGAAAATGTAAGAGTAAAGTTGCCATCTACCCAAACTGGACAGAAATAGCTAACGCACGCAAAAGTTTGACAATAAGATTGTACTGAAGTACAGTTTTGCGGTGTTAATCAAATACACAAAAAATATCAAAAACAACACAAGAGGAGATTTAAAATGATATACGTAAGATGTCGTCATTGTGAAACACAGTTGGTAGTCGATACCTGGCACCACTGTGAAGATATGGAAAAAAAGGACTTACTGAGGAAGTAAGAGTTTCTCTTGAGCAACATCCGGAAATCTTTGCTTCACTAAGAGAAGTGCGCGAATCTAATGACTGGATGATCAGCCCAGAAGAAACAAGTAATATTCCTTCTGAGGTAGAAATAACAATAAGTCAAACCTAAATAACCCCAGTTTGTAACTGTCTCTACAAAAAACAAACCCTGTAAGTAATATTTATCATCTTACAGGATTTTCTATTGCGCACATCGTAGCCGAACAGAAAAAGCACCACACCAAGGACCGCCCTCGGTGACTCTGTCCCGAGGTCGGTCCTTGGTTTTTAACCCTCCGCACATAAAAAAGCCGACAACAAAATGCCGGCTTTTTTGAATCAGAAACCTTATGTAATCAAGCTAAAAAGCTTGATTTTATTAATTGAAAAGAACCCTAGTGAAGCACCCCTTAAAAAATGATCAAGCTTTTCAAAATAACGATTGTACTTAGCCCTTTCTTCACAGGAAAGCCTGAGTGTACCGTCTTCAGAAGAATAGTTTATGTCTTCGTCAGTTAACACCAGATATTCCAAATACAATGGGTAGTCCTTCGGCGAGAACTGTTCAAAATGTTTTCTAAAAGCAGCTAATTCTTTATCGCTCAAGGTCTCGACTTTCGAAAAAGCTATGATCAGTTCTTTTACTCTCCTGTCGTCAGTTATCTCATACGAACCAATCTCATTTACAGGTACAATTTTGTCATCATATAAAATATAAATGTCAAAATTAGTACGAAGTCGTATATCGATTTTGTAAGGCGGTAATTGCGTTATTATCTTTGGTCTTATTCCTTTTTCTCGAAACCCTTCACCAATTTCCAACCAAAGATCAACACCACCAGATCCAAGGTCCGAAAAATTGGTGAATATCAAGACCGAAGCCTTATTCGGTATTATGTTCCATTTTACAATTGTTTTTCCAGAAATGGATTTGACATCTGAAACAACTGAAAAATGACCATCTCTAAACACCTCTTTATTTAGCTGCCAAACATCATCAGTACTCAATTCCTCACGAAGATAATCAGCAATGGCCACAAACCGCCAATCGCCGAACCTGGTTGGTTGGTGGATAAGGCAAGTATCTTTTGTCAGCCCTAATTTTTTTACAATATCATTGATCAATTGGGCACTTGGCTTATACTCAAAATTCGCCATTTTTGTTTCTCCTCTACAAAATAAAAAGAAAATGTCGATGTTCTGACCTGGCGCTAAAATACCACTTATCAGGCTTTTCGTCAAAAAATGGGTGTTTTTTGGTTGGGTTGGCTACTTTGAGAAAACACAAAAAATAACGGCCGGTTGAGCTATGCTCAACCGGCCAATTATCCATCAAAACAACTATTTTTGAACAGAAACTTCATCCGCCTCGTGTAGACACCAAAGCCACTTGGCAAACTCTTTAAGTTCTTCGTGTCCGTAATGAGTAGCTTTACTAAGCCATTTCTCGAGCTCAAAGGCAGTAGTTTTTTTATTTCCTTCTAGTAATTCATGAAAATAATCTATCAGATCATCTATCTCATCATCATTACCACCATACCACGGCACCTTATTAAACCTATCACCAATATAATACGCATATCGATGAATAAGACTAAGTAACTCTTCTCTACCTAAAGGTTGCTTGTCTGGCAGTGATACCGGAGCCAGAGTAGGTGGAGCATTTCTTTTGAGAACCGTAGCCAACCCAAAGAATTGCAGGATACAGATATACATCC
>CAYGKU010000032.1:0-628 GCA_964350745.1 uncultured Candidatus Saccharibacteria bacterium
CGCGTCACACAGCAATGCTGATTCATTATTGACAAAAAGATCTTCTCTGGCCGGGGTACGGGCCAAGATCATGGGAATGCCGGCAGCCGCTCCTTGCAGAGCCAACTCTTCACTGGCACCATCGGTATCAGGTATCACCAGAACATCGGCCGATTTCAAATGTGGCACGATGTTGGTGGTCACGGTATCAAAGACCACTTGTTCTTTGACTCCTAAAACTTCCGCCCTTTTCACAAACTCCTTATGAGCGGGACCGGAACCAAGCACCACCATACCAATACCAGGGTCTCTCAATCCATAGCGTGCCGCATCTATCGCTTTGTAGAATTTACTCTCAAAAGTAAGATGTCCGGCATAGAGAATAATGAACTTAAATGGTTTATACTTCTCTTTTAGATCTAAGGTCTTTGGAATATCGATCAACGCCTCATAGTTATTCAAACGAGGCAGGATGGACAGATCTTTTATCTTAAAATTATGTGAAATAAGATCACGTAACGCCTTGGTACCGACACGCACACTCGAAACTTTAGGTAATAGATATTGCGGCAACCTTCGACGCCAACGATTGTGTTTACTCTTTCGTAAAAAGTCCAACTTGGTAAAATCTTCAAGGACATGTATCTGC
>CAYGKU010000032.1:638-2890 GCA_964350745.1 uncultured Candidatus Saccharibacteria bacterium
AAGGCCAAGACCGCGCTTTCAAACGGGTCACGAGCCACGATAATATCCGGCCTAAAACCTCCGGCAAAATACATTTGCTTATCTGCCATTTTCTTTCCCGTGATTGGAGTCCACCACCAATTCTTATCGCTGGCAATATAAAGCCAAACATTCTCCGCTACCCTCAGGACCGGATTTTTGGACTTTATTCCTTGTCGTAATATCAAAATATGCACCTCATCGAACATGTCTGAGATATTCGTATAACCGTCCAAAGATTGCTGTTCGGGATTAAGTAAAGATTCGTCCTCTGAAATAAAAAGTACTCTTGTGATATCGCGTTCAGAGTCGACCTTATAGACCGCTTTCTCTCTAAGAGCGTCTTCTACCGACACATACCTGGTATCGTCGGATACTCTTTTATCTTTTTTTAAAATGTTATCAAGACTGGAACGCTCATACTCAGTGGCGTCAACTCTTGAAATACCTTTTCGAGCCATGCACCTTAAGTATACCTTGTATCAACAAAAAAATATTACCGCCATCTGGATATATCAAAAGACACCAACCCTACAAAAGTTCATACAGGATATCGGCCAACAGGTCATGATCATGACGAATAAAACTACGACGTAACGCATCACCTTTCACCGGTATGATCTCTTCTTTTGAAACCAACGGTCTGGCCAATATGGTGAGGCCCATATCATCGGTACAATTGTTGAGGATCGAATGATCACCTTCGGCTTCGTATTTTTCTAACAGGTCTTTGGGAAAGACGGTATTGTTGACCAAAGCGACGTCGGGTTTTCGACCGATGTATTTTGCGATCTCAGCGATATGTTCAGCCGCGTTCATACCCACGGTCTGACCCTTTTTGGACATCAAATTGCATACATATACTATCTTGGCTTGACTATTATCTACCGCCTCCTTAAAACCATTGACTACACAATTAGCGATCACACTGGTGTAAAGATCGCCCGGACCAAATACCAAAAGGTCAGCTTCCTTGATCGCTGTGGCACTTGCTTTGGTGAGTGTAACCTTGGGCGACAAAGACAATCCTATTATTCGTTGCTCGGCATGTCTGATGGATGCCTCGTCTATATCATCTTCTCCTTCTACCACCGAACCATCCTCATACCTAGCGACCAGATGGGAACTGTCGGTCGTAACAGGCAAGACTCGTCCTGATACACGAAGTATCCTTGAAGTGGCTTCGATCGCTTTGGTTTCCTCTCCCAAGATGTCAGTAAGAGCCACCAGAAGCAAGTTACCAAAATTATGTCCACAAAGACCGTTACCCTTATCAAACCGATATGAAAAAAGCTGACGTAAAAGCGCGTCCTGTTCGTCACCGTCAGCCGCTAAGGCGGTTAGAGCGTTGCGCACATCCCCAACCGGCAATAGACCAAACTCATCACGCAGGCGTCCGGTAGAGCCACCGGAGTCAGCCATACTAACAACAGCGGTGATGTCAAGCCGATCAGCGTATCGTCGCAATCCTCGTAACACCGTATGTGTACCGGTACCACCGCCGATCACTACTACTTTTTTCTTATCCATAGATCATTAAACTATCAAAAGTGCTCATTAGTTACTTATTCTCCCAAGGTTCCCTGATCTTTTCTACCCCAAAATATTCCAAAGAGCGTCACGATCAACAAAACAATAAAAGCTACGTACGGCCACTTATTATCAGACTTCGACGGTACCGACCCCTCTTCGACCGGCAAAGAACCGGAAGCAAAAGTGGTGGTGATGAATCTATCCTTCAGTTCCTTGGCACTAAGGGCATCGGAACTGGAAGTAGCGATGGTCGTGGTCGATAATGTCTCTTCACTGTTTTCAGTCTCTGTCGTGGTCGCAACCGTGGTTTCCTCGTCCACCTCTTGGGCGAAAGTGAACAAAGGGTTCCTGTTCTCCGGTTTTCTGACAGGATCTTCTGCTACTGTTTCGGATGAGATGACAAGGGGCGGGGCCGCCGTCGCCGACACTGGTGTTATTTCAGACGTTAGTGTGGCGGCCCCGCCCCTTGTCTCATACCCACCTGCTACCACCCTCTCCTTGGTCGGCTCACTCAAAGCCAGATAATTCCTGAAAGCCTCAGGCAAGATCGAGTTGACCACATTCTCTTTGGCGTCATATATCGCCACTAAATTAGTATCATTACTTCCCAATTTATTTCGAGGAATAGTGATAGTCGAATTGGGTAGGATGATAGATCTGGGTGGAAAGACCATCTTTTTCTCTCCTTGTACTGCATAGCC
>CAYGKU010000032.1:2900-11580 GCA_964350745.1 uncultured Candidatus Saccharibacteria bacterium
GGAAACATCAACATCATAAGGCGAATCATTGTTCACTTGTATATCTCCTGCCTCATTCCTAGTCAGAGACAAACTGACCGGCAACACGGTTATCTCATGTCTGGCCACTTGATCATGACGAGCGTAAGCACCACGCACCGTCACCACGTACTTCCCTGGATAAGCATAGGCGTGTCTGACCTTCTTACCCGAAGCAGTATTGGCGTCGCCAAAATTCCATTCATATTTTAAAGAATCGGTTATCGTCTCCCCAATACCACTAGCGTCTACCACAAAAGGAATAGTCTGATTGACGTAAGCCACGGTCTGGATATCAGTCTCCAGTTTTAGAACAGTATCAGGTTCTACCAGCCTAACCGTCTTTCTGTTGTCGTTACTTGGCTTAGCGACTTTGGTCTTGGATGAAGAAGTCTTGGTATCAGTTTTGGTTTTAACCTCATCACCCTCCTCTTCTTCCACCTCGATTCGTCCTGAGTTATTTTTCTTCCCCGGAGTAGCCCCATCAGTCACCCAACCATTTGGTGTGTACTGCGCTGTTTCTTTAGTCGAATTGTCACCACCGATATTTTCCCAATTCTCACCTCCCGCCACCCGGTCTATCATCTCCTCACCGGCACCACGCAGGGTTAAGGTAGTACCGGTATTGACCAAAGCGCCGGTATAGATCAAGAAAGCCGGACCAGTCGCCGATTCGTCACTGGTACGCTCCAGAACTACATGACTTGAAGCTGGAATACTTCCACTGAGTTCTATTTGTAGATTTGCCTCATCACTCAAGGTCCAACCCTCGACCGATACTGTCGTATTGCCATCATTGTACAACTCTATCCATTCATGATTGGCTGAACTTTCATCACCCATCCAAGCCACTTCATTGATAGTAACAGCAGCTTCTGCAACTCCAACCCAAGACCCTATTACCAATACCATGACAAACAGAACTCTAAGGAAAAAGTACATACTTGAAAATTAAGAAGCAAATGGTGTCCTTTCTTTGCCGGAATGTTTGAACATTTTTTCGATCTTCTTTGGTGCCAAAGGATCGTCACCAACATTCAAAGCCACTGCTTGCGAAGATTTTTCAAAACTATCTTCATTGGTCTGCTTCTCTTCATTTTGCGAATTCGATCTAGAATTAGAAACATCTCTATCCGGAACCGGCTGCTCCACTGTTTTCTCCAGTTCAGCAAACGCATTCTCCACCTCGTATATCATATTCCTGATATCTTCTTCGTGTTGCGCTCCTTCCTTTTCCTGATCGTGGTCACTTCCCTTTGGGAATTCAGTTTTATTTGATCTGGGTTTTATATCATCGGTTATTATTTCCGGATCAGTTTTACTTCCTGCGTCGGCGGCACCTTTTAGCACATTGGCCAAGGCGTTCTTTAGATCCGCTTTCTTGGTATCAACACTCTCTTTATCAGTCTGCTTGGTAATAGCAAGTTTGTTTTCTTTACCGCTTGACTTCTTCTCATTCTTTTCGTTTTGTTGCGCACTGATCTGACCCAAGATCTTTCTTAGGTCCTCAGGACTTCTAGATTGATAAGGTTTGTGGTCAGTACCTCTTTCGGGTGAAATATTTCGCCGATCGACCTTTTTGGAAAATTCCGAATTTCCATTTCCTTCACCATTGCGATGTTCAAACGGTCGTTTGTTTGGTTTATCGTATCTTGGCGACCGGTCTGACTCACCCCTGTTTTCGGATCTGCTGGTATCAGAGGAAAATGATCTGTTGTTCACAGGTCGGTCAAATTCTCTCCTCTCTCCTTTTGCCGTTTCTCTGTCCCCAGAAGACGAAGAATAAGAAATCGAAGTTGGCGCTGGGGAAGGACGGTTGGCTGGAGAAAATTCCCTGTTTGGCAAATTGCGTTTGTTCTTTTGATTGTCGTAGTCGCGGTTGTTATTGTTATTGTTATTATTGTTGTTGTTTTTCTTTGGTGGAGGAGTTTCTTTGACCGGAGTATGGAGATCGGCCACAATCTGCTCCACCTCCGCTCTTGGTTTGGTGTAGTTACCGCGACTGGCCACGATCGCTCTCTCTTTGTTGGACACCGGTGGTCTTTCTACCGGCGGTAAGGTGACCGCCGAAAAAGGCTGCGAACCGATACCGTCGATCATCAAGGTCAAGTAGATCTGAGCAAACCCAAGATTGACCAGATCGGTCGCCACAAACCTTGGCGCAAAGACCGTCTCCAACACCTCAGCATCAAACGGCCCCACCCGAAAAGCGATGGTGGTACCGACGTTTCCAAAGACCGCGCTGCGCACATCCTCTTCCATTTGCTCAATGTATTGGTGAGCAATGATCAGGTTGAGGTGATACTTACGCGCCTCAGACAGGATGTTGGCAAAAGTGGAGTTGGCAAATGACTGGAACTCATCCACGTAAAAATAAAAGTTCGGCATGGTCTTCATCTTCTCGACCGGCAGATCAGCCCGACTCATGGCCGCCAAATAAATGCGCGTGGTCAACATCGACCCCAGCAAATTGGCGTTGGTCTCTCCGATCAAACCTTTGGAAAGGTTCATGATCAAGATCTTTTTGCCGTCCATAATGTCGCGAATATCAAAACTGGAATGTGGCTGTCCGATAATGTTACGGATCAGAGGATTACCGGTGAATTGTCCGATCTTATTTTGAATGGCCGGCAAAGCCTCCGCCATAAAACGTTCGGTGTAGTTGGCGAATTCTTCCGTCCAAAAAGCCTTCACTGCCGGATCCTTGATATACTCAACCACTTTCTTGCGATAAGCCTTATCGGAAAACAAACGATTAACCGAAAGCAAAGTAGTATCAGGATACTCGATCAGTGCCAAAAGCGCGTTGGTGAGAATATATTCCATACGCGCACTCCAAGCATCGACCCAGATTTTCTTAAAGGTAGACATTAGTCCTGAGACAACCAAGTGTCGCTTGTCTTCACCCACGTCCTCCATCACGTTAAAAGAGATCGGGTTGTTCATATCAAACGGCGCAAAGTAGATCACGTCATCGATCCGGTCTTCCGGCACATAATCAAGCAGGGTTTCGGCCGCCGAACCGTGAGGATCGATAAAAGCCATCCCTTCTCCGTTCTTGATGTCCTGCGCCGCCATATTCTCAAGCAAGGTGGACTTACCCATTCCCGTCTTCCCCACCACGTACATATGGCGCTGACGGTCTTTGGCCTTGATACCAAAAGCCACTTGCTGACCGCGTGCGTCAGTCTTGGCAAAAAATGTAATTTTCTCCGGATCGAACATAAATTAATTATAACAGACAGCTTCTAGGGTCCACCAACAGCCGGCAGATCCTACCCCCCAAACCGCTCTTCGGCGTATTTCAATAAGGCGGTCACATCTTCGTTACGATTCTCTGAACCGAGAATTATTATGACCAGAGTACGCTTGGTATCTTTTACCTCAAGCTCATGCAGGGTCACTGAGGTTTGTCCGGCAGCCAGAGTCTCTCCCACCTTTCCGCCGATAAAATTATCCAATTCCTCCACTTTATTGAAGTTCAACAACTCACCAAACTCTCCACTAACATGAGCGGTTGGCAGATCCTGATTGGCGGTGATCTCCAAAATAAAACTGCGATTGGCGTATATATACTGAGTCAAAAGAAACAGATCATTGAGAGTAGAAGTGTTTTCAAAACTCAAACCGGAAGGATCGGCAAAATTAGTATTATACATACCAAGAGCCACCGCTTTCTCGTTCATTAGTTCAATGAAACGCTCACGACCCAACTGATTGGCGATCACCTCAGAGGCTTCATTTGAGGATTCCACCAACAACAACTGCAACAGGCTATACATTGATACCTTCTTCCTTCCCTCTAATCTCGGCACCAAAGATTGTACAAAATACGACTGATCGATATAAACACTTTTATCCAAATTGATATATTCAGTGGCTACCAGGGCGGTCATAAGCTTGGTCACGGAAGCAATGGAAACTTCTCTGTTCAGGTCTTTGGATGCCAAGATAGTACCGTTTGAAATATCAGCTATCAGATACCTTGGAGTTTTTAAGGTAGGTATCTTTTGGTCATACACGAACGGCTCGACCGCAAATGGTTTTTCATGGACCAAGACCGGCGTATCTACCTTAACTGCCTGATACAATCTCTTCGCGTCCTCATTGTCTATCCTGATACCACCGGCCACAACACCCTCATCAACCGGCCTTCCATCCTCGTGATAAGGCCAACCGTGAATAAAGTAATTTCCCTGAAAGGTCAAATTCCACGGCTGGTAGATCTGTCCGATGGTAGAGAAAGACCTTTTATCTTTGTTTTCAATACTGTATAGACCGGACGGAGTTTCCCACAAAGAACCCTTCTCACCTTTTGCTAAGATGGGAATATTCTCTACTAACACCCCGTCCACAAAATATCGCAACTGCATTTCCGCCAAATTGACTTCAATAAAAGTTGATCCTGATTCTATAAAAGCACCTCTAGTATCGGCAAAGAAACCCGGTTTTGACAACGATACTTGCACACCGTACGGCAACGGTCTAACCTCGTTGGTATTAGGATTGACCACCGACACCAACGGTACCGAGGCGGTATTTACCGCCGAGATGGTCTTGGCACCAAAAAAACCGACACCCATCATCAAGAGTAATACCAAAGGAACCGCTGAACGCTTAAATAAATGTCTGGCTCTGGTAACAAAACCAAACCTTGGTTTCTTGTACGGAGGTATTAATAGTCCTTTGGCTACTTCCGGTATATCATCTTCATGGCACACGGCGTAAAATTGTCGATCCTGTGATTCGTTGTCCATCATCGCCATAGTATAATACCTTATCGGATGATTAAAAACCCGTTTTATTAACTGGTTACTGGAGATTTAAGGCACTTCCACTTCATAAGTATTGGGAGCACGTAAAGCTTCTTTGGTATATATATTTGAGGGAGCCCAGATCATAAAACTCATCACTCCGGCATCATAACTGGCCTGTATCTGTTCCCTAACCTCAGTCGGTCCATAATTACCACCATAATCAAAATCCTGTATCCAAGTTCTAAGCTTATCGGCCGAATAGACCGGCTTATTATACAGACCGGTGTCAGTTACAGTTCCACTGGCATTGGTGGTGGTGATCTTGGTGTGTAAAAAACCGTTCATCGGCGTAGTGGAAGAGGTCATTCTCTCCACTCCTGATCTCATCGCGTAATTGACCACTTTATACGGATGATTGTTGGGATTACCCAGTCCCAAAAAACTGTTTGGATAATGCGACGGATAGACCATCGGTGCGATAAAATCAAAGTACGGCGCCGCCCTGTCTTGCACTTGCCCGATCGACAGATCATCATAATTGGTAGTGGTCATACCGAAAAGGTCGGCCGAGGTGTACGGCGTACTTGAGGCTTTGCCGGTGTTTTCATGCTTTACCTTGGCAAATTTACTCTCATTGCTAAGTTGTTCATGTAAATATTTGAAAAAGGCTTCCAGGTTGGCCTGTTTATCAGTCCCGTATTGACTAGCTTCGGCGTGAGTAAAAGCGATATCGCTCATCGGACCATCAGAAGGATAGCGTACATAGTCAAAATTGAGTTCGTCAAAACCTATGTTATAAGAATCTACCGACAACTCCACCAGATCGTCCCAATACTGTTTTGCTCCCACATCAATAAAAGATAGTCCCTTGTGATCTTTCCAGACTGTCACCCGATCAGCTTTTTTGACCGCTAGCTCAGGGTGTCGGGTAGTATAAAAAGGATCCTGAAAGACAGTAATTCGCCCGATGACATAAACCCCCATCTGGTGTAGAGCCAGTATCAGATCCTTCATATCTCTAGCCCCGCAACGAGAATTTTGCCAAGCACTTTTCCAGATCTCACTTTCAGGAGAAAAGGACAAAGTACCGGAAAAATCTTTGATATCGATCACTACACTATTGATCTCGGTTGAGTGGATCAAGTCCACCAACTTCTGTCGAAAACTCGGCGTACCGGCCACGCATGAGGTCATATAGATCGCCTTGACCTGAGGAGGCAAAGGAACATGCTCGACCACCGGGCGATCATCCGGCACCGGCAACTTTTCAATTTCATTAGTGGTGGAGGAGGTTATCTCCATGGCCGCGCCGGTGCTTGAGGCTTGTTTTTCGTAAGCCAGATCGGAACGTGGTACCGATATATAACTTAAAAATAAAAAAACCCCAACCAAGGCGACGATTGTGTAACCAGCGTAAGTCTTCATACCTACTATTGTAACTTATGCGGTAAAAGACCCCAAACCACAATCCCCTTGAAAGATCATTGATCGAACAACTGCTTAGTAGTCTCCACAAAAGAGTCAGTTCCTCGTTCACCATTACCCTTATCGATCCGAGACAGGTACAAGGCTCTTCTTAAGATATAACCAACCACCACTAAAATAGCTCCTGTTATCGCTACCGCGTACTGACGCCACGACTCCGGCAAACCCAAGAATGGCAAGATGGTCAAGAACACACCGATAATAAAAACTAGAGTTTCTTTAGACATCATAATATTAAAACGCATTATACAGCATTGGAGCAAAAATCGCCAAAATTTGAGATCATCGGAAAACGACGGCTTAATTGTCGGGATCAAAGATCACTACGAATTCTCCCTTCTGCTTTACCGGCTCATTATTTAAAATGTCCAAGATCTCTGCCGGCAATCCTCTCAAGACTTCTTCGTGCAATTTGGTCAACTCACGCATTACGGATACATGAGAATCTGGGTAATATGTATTTAAGCTATCCAGAGTCTTCATGATGCGGTGGGTGGATTCAAAAAAGATGACGGGGTGTACGTGGGTCGGGAGACTTTTGAAAAAAGTCTCCCGACCTTTCTTCTGTGGAGCAAATCCCAAGAAAGTAAATTGATTGCCGGCAATTCCGGAGAGCGAAAAAGCAGCCGTCACCGCTGATGGTCCGGGAACGGAGAGGATCTGCGCGCCGGCTTCGCCGGCGCGCCTCACCAACAACACCCCCGGATCACTCACCCCCGGCGTACCGGCGTCACTCACCAAAGCCACTCGCTTCCCTTCCGCCAAATCCGCCAATACTTGCTCATGCACTTTTTCACTGGCATGAGCATCGTACCGCTTCAATTTAGCTTCTATCTCATAATGCTTAAGTAATTTCCCCGTTACCCTAGTATCTTCACACAGAATATAATCCGCTTCCTTAAGCACCCGAATTGCCCGCAAGGTAATATCCTCTAAATTCCCAATTGGCGTCGCCACAATATACAAAATTCCGGTCACCATCAGTTGATAGTAGCAGAAAATACAAAGTAAACAACCAAGAAAATACCCCGTAGCTATAAAAGCCTACGGGGTGAGATTTCGTTACAGTTTATTTAATTCCAAAGACTAAAATAACAAGAGAGCATGTGCTACGGAAATTCCGTCAACTGGTGTGAGTATGTTTTCTACACCAGTTACAACTACCCCAACATCGTTATGATAATCATATACCTCGTACACATCACTCCCGATTGGTTCAACACCAATAACGGTGACTGAGGTATTGGGCATGAAAATAGAATCATTCCCCGGACCACCGACAAAATAATCTCCAGTAGACGCATCAAGAACATCACCCCCTGGTCCGCCAAAAACGACCGTGCCTCCGGCCATATCGTTGGCCAATTCTGACACCATAAGCTGTCCGTCTTCGGCAGCCCCACTGAACCATAGTTCCCCACCGTCTTTTATGCTAATTTCAGTAGAACCCAAGCCACCAAGAGCTTGGTTGTAAACTTGCAAATCCTCAGGATTTGCTGGCGTTCCGCTGGACACCACCACTTCACCAGTATCATTAATAACGAGCTGTGTCATCTTTTTCTCCTTTATTTAGTCAAAAAACAAACCTCTGACCAATCGCAAACTTCAGCAACCAATCAGAGGCGATACAATAGTATAAAAGTGCTTTAATGTCAACCCACGCTGTAATTTAAACTACCGATATCTTACAAAGTAAGGCCACCAAACAAGTTGGTGGCCGTTCTATAGTGTACAAAGACCAGTATCGTAATGATTCTGGCAATGTAATTGGATTACTTAGATAAAGAAGTCAGTCATAGCATGTGTGGAGCCATTTATTTCCAAAAACTCAACATCACGCCATTCCTGTTCAGTTCCTGACGGCTCATGATACACAAAAACCTCGCTTAGACCATCAAAGTCAAAACTCAGATCATCCAGATTAACCTCTGGCGCTAACACAGTATCCACATCTCCGTCACCACCCAAGATAATGTCCTTACCTACAGTAGTGATGAAAAAATCATCGCCAGGTCCACCAACCAAAGTATCGTTTATTGATGTACCCATAAGAAAATCATTGCCTTTGGTGCCAAAAATAACTTTATTTCCCTCAGGATTGAACGCTTCGACCGCCCTATTGAATGGCCTCGCCGCATCCGCACCTGAACCAACATGATAAATCTGACCATTAACCTCTGTGTTCATCAGCTCATAGGGGTGAGCTCGATAAAAATCTGCAATCGGAACAAAGCCGTTAAGGTCTGTAGGAATATCAAACTTTCCGTAAGTATTCACGCTACCTCTTATTTCCACACTCATGATTCTCTCCTTTAACAAATTGTACAAACCCAACCCCTCCGTTTAATCATAAACGGTAGTTGGAAGTGATACTTTAAGGCAATCACTCGGCCATGTCAAACAGACAACACGAAGAAAAT
>CAYGKU010000033.1:0-1595 GCA_964350745.1 uncultured Candidatus Saccharibacteria bacterium
AAACAAAAAGATGGTCATTAGCTGGTCTCTCGGATAAGTGGTAGGTTAATAAATCACTGGACTTTTTGGGGTTTTTCTGTATAGTTGTACACACATGCCGACGAAAGCAACCAAAAAGAATACTAATAAAAAAGCAGTCAAAAAAACGGCCAAAACCGTAGCAAAAACTGCTAAAAAAACTACCACCAAAAAGGCTTCAACTAAGCCTAAAACAACCAAAAAACCAGTCGCGAAAAAGACAGTAAAGAAAGCTGTGGCAAAGAAGATTACTAAGAAGGTTGTAAAAAAAACCACCGATAAGTCAGTCAAGGACAAAAAGAAGTCCGTGACCAAAAAAACAGTTGTCAAAAAAACCGTTAAAAAGCCGACAGTAAAGAAACCGGTCGCTAAGAAATTGACCAAGGCGGAAAAGATCATGGAGATGAAATCGGCTGAGTTAATGCGTCTTGGGCGTGAGCGAGGTTATGTGACCTACGATGAATTACTGCGGTCATTTCCAGAAATTGAAAAAGATGTAGAATTTTTAGATACATTGTATGAGCGATTTTCTGTATCAGGAATTGATGTTTTGCAGAGCGGAGGGATGTTGGGTGAAGACAGAAGTGAAGAGATCATCGCGCAAAAGAATTCCTTCAAGCGTGGTGACAGCAATTATGATTCTATTCAAATATACTTGCGCGAGATTGGACAGTACCCGCTTCTAAATGCACACGAAGAGAGAGTATTGGCTAAACGCATCGTAGAGGGTGATGATGAAGCTCGAAACCTCTTGGCTCGAGCCAACCTACGTTTGGTGGTGTCTATTGCTAAAAAATACGTTGGTCGTTCTCCTGACCTGACCTTGCTTGACCTTATTCAAGAAGGAAACCTGGGTCTCTTCAAGGCGGTGGATAAGTTTGATTTTACCAAAGGCTTCAAGTTCTCTACTTACGCTACTTGGTGGATCAGACAGGCTATTACTCGTGCTCTGGCCGATCAATCTCGTACTATTCGTATTCCGGTCCATATGGTGGAAACGATGGCTAAGTATAAGCAAGTATCAAGACGTTTGGCGCAAGACTTCGGTCGTGAGCCGATGCCGGAAGAGATCGCTACTGAAATGGGAGTTGAGGTGGATAAGATCTACCAGATCGAAAAGATCAGTCAGGACACCATTTCTCTTGAGTTGCCGGTCGGTGATGATGATGATCGGTCTCGTCTTTCAGACTTCATTTCGGATGATAAGGTGGTGTCTCCTGATCAGGAGGTGGCACACAGTATTTTGACCGATCAGATCACTGAGATCTTGGATACTCTTTCTGAAAAGGAGCGAAAGATCCTAGAGATGCGACACGGACTGCTGGATGGAACCTATCATACCCTGGAAGAAGTAGGTAAAGAGTTTGGTGTGACGCGTGAGCGTATCCGTCAAATCGAAGCTAAAGCGCTGGAGAAGATTAGGCAACATGAAAAAGCCAGACGTCTAAAATCGTATTAATAACATAAGATTCTATATACTAAATTAGCCCTAGAGAGGGCAAATTTAGTATTTACGAGTACACTGAAATTATAGTCCTTACTAAAATTAGGGTGTGAAGACTGCAGTTTTATTAACT
>CAYGKU010000033.1:1605-6816 GCA_964350745.1 uncultured Candidatus Saccharibacteria bacterium
AGCGGAAAATAAAAATAAAAGCCATTTTTTATAGAATGGCTTTTGTTTATTTAATTTCTGTGGATGCGGTTTTTATGGTTTTAAGTTTTATACCAGCTGTTAACACCAGCTGCGTGAGCAAATAAGAAAATACGATTTGCTTGTGTATACATAAAATCAGATTCGCAATATATGGCGTCTAGAAACCAGTTTTTTCTAAGGATGTTCCGTCTTACAATTATAAGTATTGGTCTTGAGTTTATCTCGAAATGAAACAGATTCTCATTACCATCGCTTAAAAGGTACTTACTGTTGTTTTTTAACATACAAACTAAGCAGGTTGCTAAGATATCTAAGTCAAAAACATGAGTATGATGTACTGGTTCACCTTGTTTTGGTAATGCCTCAATCAATTTTTTGGTTATGATTGGTTTTAATGGACTGAAGTAAGACCAAAGAGTGTCGGTAACACTTGTTTGTGTGTTAATCTCAGGTAAGACTATATCATTAAAATCTTGTGATATAGCGACTGACTTACTTGGTTTGTCGAAGAAATCATATACTCTCAAGCCTCGTTCACCGTTTAATTTCATGGTTTCGAACTTTGTAAATAATTTTGAATCCATCGTAGTCACCTCTCTGTATAGTAAGAGCAAAAATATCTCTAAAGGGAAGTAAAGCACACAACAAAAACCAAATCAAGGTTTAATTTTTGCTGGGTTATTTTAAAAGTAATCTATTGCTTTTCAACCTTCATTTCCTCACTCAAAGTAATATACAGTTTTGGGGTGATCAAACCTCGTTCGTAAAGTTCGTGAAGAACATTTTCTTGGATCTTCTCCACGCCGTGCGTGGCCAGATCATAAGAGATCTTTTGGTATCTCTCGGGATGCGATGAGGCTACGTTAGCCATTTTCTTCTTGGAGTTTTCTTTAAAGGTGGTATACAGACTGATAACGTGCATCAAAGCTTCTTTGGTGAAGATGTCCTCCGCACTGGTCTTGTCCAAGGCCGATAATTCTTTAATTACCTTTCTAGAGATAATGGTTTGGGCTCGGTAGTACATATAGCGCTCGTTGACGGTTCTTTTTTCTGAATTATTTTTGCCGGAAAAGCCATAGACAAAGTCTCTAAGTCGGTCAAACACGTCACGTTTGTCGGTGTGGAGGGTCATGTCGGGCGCTAGGTTGCCGTTCTCAATAGCCTCTAGTTGGATCTGCAATTTTCCATTCAGTAGTCGATAGACCTTTTCGTTGATCTCGTTGTGGTGATACAGCTCTTTGAGGTATTTTCGCTCAATACCGATGGCATACATACGCAAGGCCCTGATCGATAGCTTCTTGGTGTCCGCTCCTGATGAGAGCTCTTTGCAGGCGTCGTCGTATTGCTGTTTGTGTAGTTCGGTCAATTCACTGGCTACGTTGTCCTCAATGTACCCCCGAGCATGATAGACAGCGATCCTTTCATTGACCTCATGATGAATGATGGCGCGAGCCTCTTGTATCTCAACTTCCTCGATATCGGTCAATTTATCCAGATTTAGTTTATTCATCACTCTTTGTATAGAGGTGGCTTTGATAAAGAGGGTGGCGAAGATACAGCCAACGGTAAGGGCGAGCAGGAATTCCTTGGGGGTAAGTGATAGGGTCCAGTTGGCAATGGTGAAATCATCAGGTATCAGTAAGACCATGGTAACGGCAATCGCTCCACGCAGAGAGCCCCAAGACAAAAGATGTTGCCACGAACGAGGCAGTCTTCTTTTTGTCGGCATCACTTTGTTGTACAGACCGATGACCGGATAGACCGAGATGGCTCTGGCGATGGCGACGATAAGGACGGTGGTCAAAACCACAATGATCATGGTCATGTCCATCCTAAGTACCGGCACCGCCAAGATACCGATCAAGATAAAGATGAGTGAGTTGGCCAAAAAAGCTAGTTGACTCCAAAGTTTTTCTACGAATTCTTCCGCTTTTGGGTGGATCTTGCTCCGACCGTAGTTACCCATTAGAAGTGAAGCGACAGTAGTAGCGATGATCGGAGAGATAGCTAAATGGAATGATCCAAATACCGCATGGTGGGAAATGACTTCCGCTAAAATAAAGGTAATGTGAGCTAATACAATGGTCAGGGTGATACTGGCAACTTCGTTCTCGCGAGCGTAACCGATCAGTTTGGTAAAGATACCGCCAATCAAAAGACCAAAGATAATACCGCCAATCATCATGGAAAGGAAGGTTACTGAACCTTCGATAACAGTATCAAAACCATGATAACCAAATTCAGCTACTCCAAGTAAGATCAAGAACAGAGCCACGGCGGTGGCATCATTGAAAAGACTTTCCCCTTCAAAGATAAGAGAAAGTCGGCGTGGAGCGCCAAATTCTTTGAACAAAGCCAAGACCGCCACCGGGTCAGTGGCAGATATCAGTGATCCAAAGAGTAGCGTGATAATAAAAGGGACGTGAAGACCAAGGAAGCCTAAAAAGAAATACAGGGAAGTACCGATGATCAGGGTGGAAATAACCAGTCCTACCACTGCCAAAAGCATGATGGCGCCAGTGTCATCGATCACTCTTCGGATGTTGATGTTATACGCTGATTCAAAGATCAGGGTAGGCAAAAGCAGGAAAAACAGTAGTTCGGGAGTAAATTCAAATTCGGTAAAAAAGCCGAAGATCGGGATAGTTGATAATAGTCCGATGATTAGACCAACTATTACTAAAAATACTGTGTGTGGGATCTTAAAGCGTTTAGCCCAAAAAATGGCCAGACTGGAAATACCGAACATGGCAAACATGGCCAAGGTCGCTTCTGCTGTAAGCATAAAATATGAAAAATGTTTAATCGCTAAAGTGGACGGACAAGCCCACAATTTAAGCCTGCATTATGCTCCCGTGACTTTGATATGTCAATAATATTTTTGCACCCATAGAATGGTGGGGAAGCAGGAAACGGTCAACAACTTTCGTTGCTGACCGTTTGGGTTAGGAGATAAAAAAGTTATTTACGACCTATCAAGGTTGTAAACCACTCTTTTTCGTTTTCGATTTTTTTAAATATAGTGAAGCCAAAAAGCGTGCCGGCGTCAGCGCTGGCTTCTTGGTATACGGATATACCCAGTAGGCTTAGGACGACATTCCCTTTTTGATAAAGTGGTGAGAAAAAACACACCGCTTTGCCGTCTTTCTCCTGGTGGTCGATCTTTTGATAAAGGGAGAAAAATGCATATAGATATTCTGCCTTTTTCTCGTCGACGTTCCCGAAAACAGTGAAAATACTGCCTTTGTACTTGAATGGTGTGGTTAGAATAAGTACCAACACACACCATAAAAAGATTTCCATTGCGGTCTCCATTTCAATAACGTGATACAAGGCCGTAAAATAAAAAATCGAAGTTAAGATCCATAAAATCAAATTCTTCATCAAGTACCTCTTATGTTAGTTGAAAACTTTCCGTCCTAAATAATAACATAAAATTATAGTTTGTACATACTTTGTGAAATAAAGATCTCTAAATGCTATACTACACTCCATGACTGAAAAAACTGCTAAAAAAAGTGTTGGAGAAGAGAATGAAACTAAATTTCAAGAAGCCTATGGTCGCCTAAATACCGAGCAGAAAAAGGCAGTTGATACCATCGAAGGTCCGGTGATGGTGATCGCTGGTCCGGGGACAGGAAAGACGCAGATATTGACCTTACGGATCGCCAATATCCTGCGTCAGACCGATACTAAGCCGGAGCAGATCTTGGCCCTCACTTTTACCGACTCAGGAGTGCGGGCGATGCGGACGCGCCTCGCTACCTTTATCGGTGCTGATGCCTACCGCGTGCCGATCCATACTTTCCATAGTTTTGCCGGTGATCTGATCCGCCGTTATCCGGATGCGTACGAAAATATCGTAGGTGGTAGACCGGCTTCTGATCTTGAGAGAATAATGATCATTGAGGATCTGCTTTCAAGTGGTGGTTTCAAGGCGTTGCGACCGTCAGGTGAACCTACATATTACGTAAGTAAGATCCTCTCGGCCATCACTACCGCTAAGCGTGAGGATGTGTCTCCTGATGGGTTGGCAGAATATATTGCCAAAAAAACCACTGATCTCGAGCAGATCGAAAAATATCACACCAAAGGAGCTCATAAAGGCAAGGTGCGAGGAGAATATCTGACCGCTGAAAAATTTTTAAAACGCAACCAAGAATTATTGCAGTTATATCGTTTGTATCTGGCTGAAATGAAAAGACAACGCTGGTTTGATTTTGAGGATATGATACTTGATACCATTAAGGCGTTGAAAGAAAATCAAGAAATGTTGTTTGATGTACAAGAACAATATCAGTACATTTTGGCTGATGAACATCAAGATGTGAACCAAAGCCAAAATCATTTGATCGAGCTGGTAGCATCTTATCACCAAAGCCCCAACGTTTTTGTGGTGGGGGATGAGAAACAGGCGATCTTTCGTTTTCAGGGAGCGTCCTTGGATAACTTTCTGTATTTTGGAGATGTTTTTTCCGGCGCTTCATCGATCTCTTTGGTGGACAACTACCGTTCGGGACAGCCAATACTGGATCTGGCACATGACAGCATCAAGTCAGATGATCCGCGTTTACAAGACTTGCGTATTCCACTTATAGCCAAACAAAAATATCAAACCAGTATTGCCAAACAAGCTTTTTCACATCGCGCGGTGGAGAATGATTGGTTGGTAAAAGAAGTGGTCAAACTACATGAAAACAGTAATATTGGTTGGTCAGAAATAGCGGTCATTGTTCGTTCCAACAAAGAAGTGGAAGAGTTGGCGACGTTGCTTCGAAAAGCAAATGTACCGGTGACACCGTCGGCTGATACTGATGTTCTTACTCATCCAATATTTCTGAACATCAAAGATTTGATCCAGTTGGCGGTTGAATTTCAAGACGAGGCGGTGTTGGCTAAATTATTGTTTGCTCCGTATTGGGGTATATCACCACAGGATCTGACAGTCATTTTCAAGGCCAGATCCTATCAAACACCTTTGTCTAAGTTGTTGGTCGATAAGAAAGAATTGGAAGCTGTCGGAGTGAGTGAGACAGAAAAGGTGTTAAAGATCAGTCGGTTGGCTGAGGGTGTGCGTTCTTTAGGTATTACTAAAACTCCGGCCGAACAGCTTGAGTATCTGCTGACTGAAAGTGGTTTTTTGGATCATGTCTTGCAGTCTGACGTGTATGACGCGGTTAGGGTGGTGAG
>CAYGKU010000033.1:6826-11523 GCA_964350745.1 uncultured Candidatus Saccharibacteria bacterium
GATCTATGATGAGGTCGAAATGATGTTTGATAAAAAAGAAGCATTGGATCTGTCCGCGGTGTTGAAGCGACTGGCCTTAAGTGAAAAACATAACGTTTCTTTGAACGCGCCGATGGTCGAGACCGGAAAAGAAGCTGTACAGGTGATGACAGCTCATAAGTCAAAAGGATTGGAGTTTGAGGTCGTCTTTATTCCACATTTAAACGATAATGTTTGGGGTGGTTCAGCCAGGGCCAGTTCTTTTGATCTGCCGATCGTTAAGCATGAGATCGCTGATCTTAAAGCAATGGCCGAAGATGATGAGAAGCGACTTTTTTATGTGGCGATCACCAGGGCTAAAAGTGTTTTGAATTTTTCTTACGCAAATACCAATGGCGAAGGAAAGGATCTGATACCGTCACGATTTTTGCTTGGTCTGGGTGAAAATGAAATGAAAGAGAACAGTACGACTGATTTTGAGGATCAGTTTGATCCAATCAGTGATCTAAAACCATTACCAGAGGCAACAATAGAGACTGATTTCTTGATTTCGGCTCTCGAAAAGCGAGGCTGGTCAGCCACTTCCTTTAACAACTACTGCAAAAGTCCGTGGGAATATATATATAAAAATGTCTTGCAAGTACCCAGTATAAAAACTCCCGAATTGCAGTTTGGTAGTGCAGTTCACTTGGTTCTGGAAAAGGTGGTGAACGAATTGGCTTTAGGTAGAGAGTGTTCTGATTCGGATGTGAAGAAAATGTTGGATGACGCTTTGGGTATTTTACCGTTATCCATAGCTGACCACGCTACACTTCATGAACGTGCTTTCTCGGCTCTGGTGGCTTATTTGCCAGAACTAAAAAGATCTTTGGGAAGTAAGTATAAGACTGAGTACCCGGTACAGGCTTTATTGAAAACGGGAATTGAAGATCTTCCTGAAGTGATGCTAACAGGAAAGTTCGATCGGGTCGATCTTGATGAGACAGGTAGAGTTGTACGGGTGACTGATTATAAGACCGGTAAACCAAAGACCAAAGGATTTATCGAAGGAAAGACCAAGGGTAGTAACGGTAATTATAAGCGACAGCTAGTCTTTTATGCTCTGCTTCTATCCTTGCAGTCAGAAAAAGATCTGCAGGGGAAAGATATGGCGATATCGTTCGTGGAGCCTGACTCGAAAGGAAATATTAAGGAGGAATTATACAGTATCACTGATGAAGAGATCGAGGAATTGAAAGCTCATATAATCGAGGCTACTAAGGCGGTTGTTTCCGGGGAATGTCTGCGGACGGTTTGTGATCCTTTGGAGTGCGAGTATTGTGATTTGTTGGAGCGGTTTAGGGGGTAGGGGGGGAGGAAAAAGAGAGTAAAGTGGCCGGCGCCTTCGGCGCCGGCCACTTTACTCTCTTTTTCCACTTTCCTACTGCATCATTCCGGCATCATGATCCGTTTCTGAAGGAGCGGTTCCGCTGGTGGTTTCCGTCCCTTCCAATTGATCAACCAAGTTTTGAATAGCCAATTTCATACCTTCGTACGGAATAGCGCCTTCGATCGGAACTTGTTGGTTGCCAACAATAACAAAAGAGTTGGGCGTGCTTCTGATACCGGCTTCAGAAGCTTCTCTTAGACTGTTGGCGATAGTATCTTCATGCCGATTGCTTTCCATACAACTACGGTAGGCCTCACTACTGACGCCGGCCTTGGTGGCATATTCCTCCAGTCTTGAGACGTTGGTTTGTTCGTTCGTGCCTCTTTCCATAAAGATAGAATCAGAAAACTTCCAAAAAGCATCATTACCACCGGCTTCACCGACACAAAGTGCCGCTTTTGATAAGCGAGGAGCGTTTGGATGAAGCTCGGCGATAGGGAACTGACGATACACCCAAGCCACTTTACCGCTAACACCGTATTCGTCCATGATAAGATTCATAGTTTCGTGAAAACTTTTACAGAAAGGACAGTCGTAGTCGGAGTATTCGACAATAAGAATAGGAGCGTTTTGATTGCCTCGAATGTAGTCGGTTTCGTCAACCGGTTTGATCGAGCTGGCCGGTTTTTGAGCAGTCTGAGTATTTTGTTCTACCGGTACTGTGGGAGTTGATACTGTAGTCTTTCCAATTCCGCTGAAATAGATCGCTAAGGCGATCAAACTAAATCCGGCCACGATCGCTATCGGTACCGCGACTGATGAAGGTTGTGGTGATGGTTCCATACAAATATTTTTTGTGATTAATTTATGTCGCTCATTATAACATGATTGTGTTATGATGATATACTTCTTTTATGGATCTATTATCAGCAATTATTCTCGGTTTGGTGCAAGGGGTGACAGAATTTCTACCCATCTCTTCCAGCGGACATTTGGTGTTGGTGCGTGAATTCTTGGAGCAAGATAACATCAACTCTTTAGCGTTTGATGCTATTTTGCACCTTTCGACCACACTCGCGATCACTGTTTATTTTTGGAGTGATATTTGGGTGTTGCTCCAAACCATGGTGCGAAAACTCAGTCGTTTACCCGTCAATGAAAAAGATTTGACTCTTCTTTACGCTTTGCTGGTCGGTACTATTCCAGCGGTGATATTGGGAATTTTTCTGGAATCAATCATTGATCAATATCTCAGCACTACCCTCGTTGTGGTTATTGTTCTTTTCTTGGGGGCTGTTTTCTTTATGTATGCCGAGTGGCGGTATTATGTAAATCCACCACGAGGCAGTTTGACCTTAAGAAGAGGTTTTTTGGTGGGTTGTTTTCAAGCTTTGGCTTTATTACCCGGCTTTTCTCGCTCGGGAGCGACCTTGGCTGGCGGTATGCTGCTCGGACTTTCCAGATTGGAGTCAACTCGTTTCTCTTTTTTGTTGGCGATACCGATCACCTTGGCAGTGGGAGCAAAAGGGTTGATAAACCTAATCACCACCGAAGGAGAAGTGATGTGGTCTTTGGTATTTATCGGAGCGATTATCAGTTTCTTCATGGCGCTCTTGGTGATTCATTTTTTCCTGGCTTTTATTAGACGCTACACTCTCTGGCCGTTCATTTGGTACAGTATTATTCTGGCGCTGTTGGTGGGGTATTTTACGTTGTTTGTGTAGTACGAGACCGCCTTTCTTCCAAAGATATTTTCCGTTGACAAATCATGAAAATATAAGTATGCTTGCTTCAAGCACTAGTTTTTTGTAGTTATTTTAAAATTGAAAAAGAAGGAGAAGTGAAATGAAGGGTAAACTCGATTCTTTAGAACAAGCGCTGTTTCCACTATTTGCGGTATCCTATTTGTTTTCTTTGTTCGTTAATCCGGCATATATATTCAGTATTGGTTTTTGGATAATTTTGTTATGTATATTTCTGTTAACGTTTTGCGTCCTTTCGGTTATATACTTGTATCTCTGCTTACCAGCTTTTAGAGCTATTGGTAAAATAGTGAAGAATAGCAATTTAGATAAGTATGAGAATCTAAAAGAACATATCCAAGAACGGCTCAATACTCTAAGACTGGTGCCGGAAAATAGTTCTGGATTTGCTAAGTATCAAGTTGATATTTTTCAGTCAGAACTTAAAAAAATTGAATCTACTAATAGTTATAATGTAACTATTTTAGAATCTATTAAAGGTTTGAGTAAATTAGAAAAAACTATAAATTACTTTTGTAAGAAAAGAGATAGGTCCCTAACAGACTTGGAAGAAAAGACTCACGCTGAATTGCAAGAGTTAATTTCAAAAATCAAATATATCGGTACATTTATGAAAAATAATGCTTATCTTAATGATCTCGAAATTCAAAATGAAACAGAATATCCAAATTCAATAAAGAGGATTTTGATTCTGTTTAATGAATTAGAAGAAATTTCCGTGTCTTACATTGAATCAAATGACACTGATAACATTAAGGTTCGTGTGTCAGCTCTGAATGAGATTCTTGATAGAATGAAAGAGCTTTCGGATTACTTAATACATATTTGTAAGGCCAAAATTACTGAAATTGAGCTTAATAATATTAAATACAGGGATCAAGAAGTTTTTTTTACTTCCAAATATAAATTATGAAGTAAAATACGTCACAGTTAAACATTGTGGCGTATTTTTTTACATTAACTAAAACAACAACGAATGCGTCATGGCAGCATCCTCTTTTACCAACCAGTGGCTGGTATCAAGAGGAATTTCGCGTTTGCGGGAGCCATCTTTGAATTTTACGTGGCCGTGCTTCATAGCATAATCAAAAACTTTTTTGGTCACTTTTACATCCTGTTCGCAGTATTTTTTGATCTCGTCGATCTTGCCTTCGTGCCACCAGCGCACGGCCTGCAGGCCGTGCGCTGACTTTTTAGCGCCTACGGTAGCTTCAGCTACGCTATCAAGACGCAGGCGACGACCGAGTGAATTCTTTATTTCTTCCAGTAGATCAATGCTCTTAATGTGGGTTAGATCGCCGGGGTAGTATTTATTCAAAAGCGGGATGTCAAAGTGGTTGCTGTTGTAGCCAACGAGCGCGTCGGCTTTCTCTAAGACCGGCCAGACATCCTGTAGCTCATCAATGGTGACAGTAATGTATTTGTCGGTTTCGCTGTCGTAAAAAGTACCGACGGAAATATCAAGGGCGGTAGCGTCGGTGCTACCAACGTCTTGGAAAATATTTTGGGTCTCAAGGTCGAATATTATATAGCGCATTATTGAAAGTGTGTTGTTAAATGAGTTAATAGTTCATCAAGTGTACCAG
>CAYGKU010000034.1:0-640 GCA_964350745.1 uncultured Candidatus Saccharibacteria bacterium
ATCCGCCAAGGACCATCCTTGGCAATCCTGCCAAGGATGGTCCTTGGCGGATTCTACATAGGTTGTGGGTAAAAATTAAAAATTTAAATAGTTGGTACTATATAATATGAACATATGTCCTTTCTGCAAAGATTGAAAAATCGGGGAGTAAGATCAGGTGAGTCGTCATTACAGTCAGAGTCTGAAGAGACTGCGGTTGATAAGGTGGCTCAGCTTAATGTTGATGTTTACCAGACCGAGAATAAGATCGTCATTTACGCCCAAGCCGCCGGAGCAGATATGAATGATGTAAATGTCTCGATCGAAGGGGACGCTGATATTGTTTTAATAGAGGGTAGAAAAATTCGCCCTGAGTACATTGTTTTTCCCAAAAAGAAAGAACAAGGGGCTTATTTTGCGGAGGAGTGTATCTGGGGTGATTTCTATCGTCGCATTATCCTGCCTGAAAGTGTAGAAATAGAAAAAGCTGAGGCTAAGATCAAAAACGGAGTCTTGATACTGATATTGCCACTTCTTAAATCCTCCGAGAAAGAAAAAGTGCGTCTTCGGGTAAAGCAAGACCGTCGAAAGACCAAGTAATAAGTACCTTAAAAGGATAAATTATGATAAGCACACTAACACAAAAGTTTTCAATTAACAG
>CAYGKU010000034.1:650-2589 GCA_964350745.1 uncultured Candidatus Saccharibacteria bacterium
TGATCTTTACTGGACATTCTTTAGCGGCTTCCTTGCAAGTAAGTCCTTCAACCGGTTCATATAGTAGCGGTCAAACCTTTACCACTACTGTTAAGGTGGATCCCAGCGGACAAAAGATCAACGCGGTTGAGGCTACTTTGAAGTTTGATCCTAAGGTGGTCTCGGTCGTGAGTGTTGGTAAGACTGGGTCGGCTTTCTCGCTTTGGACAGTTGAACCGACCTTTTCCAACAGTGCCGGAACCGTGACTTTCGGTGGCGGAAGTCCAACTCCATTTTCTTCAGTCTCAAATTTGGTGACGGTCACCTTTAGGGCTGTTAGCGAGGGTTCAGCTGACCTTACTTTTACCGGATCCTCTATTCTGGCCGCCGATGGGCAAGGCACCGACGTGTATGAATCATCAACTCCGGGTAAGTTTACTATTAGCACCGCTGCCGCCCCAGCACCGGCGCCTACGCCAACCCCTGCTCCAGCTGCACCAAGTGAGTCGGTCGCAGAAGCTGACGATGAAGAAGCGATCGTCTTTGGTGATCCACCAAGAGCCCCTGAGATCGGTTCGCAAGTATTCCTTGATCCAGAGGTTTGGTACAACGGAAGGATTATTTACCTGGACCCTGCCTTTTGATATCAACGCAGTCGCGATCGAAGTGGCTGATTCAAATGAGAACGAACCTGACAAGAATGAAGACGCGGTCTATGACCCTCCAATAGACGAGTTTTTGATCACTAAGGATATAGTGTCAGACGGAGAACAGTATGTAAGTGTTCGCTTTAAGAACCAGGTGGGTTGGGGAGCGACCTTGAACCGAAAATTATTGATCGATACTACACCACCTGAGAAATTTGAGATCAATATCAGAACCGGTACTACGCCGTCATCCTTCCCGATACTGGTCTTTGAGGCCAATGACAAGACTTCCGGTATTGATCACTACGAACTCACTATAGCTGACAGTGAACCACTCGTCATCACCCCGGATGAAGCTAAGTTGGGTTACCTAATGAAGGATCTTGAGGATGGTACTTACACCGCTAAGATCGTGGCTTACGATAAGGCTGGTAACAGACAAGAAAGCACCAAGGCTGTTTTGATAACTGCCGGCTGGGTCAAGCCGGTAGAGGAAGTGGAAGACAGATCCTTGTTTGATCTTCTGACTCCGGCCGTCCTCTTCATCCTCTTCTTGATCGTAGTTATTGTCTTGTTGGTGGTATATATCTGGTATGAACGCAAGCAGATAAAATTAAAAGAAGAAAAACTAAGACGCGAAACCAGAGAGATCCAAGATCAAATGGAAAAGATCTTCTCCGCCCTTCGAGATGAAATTTATGATCAGATCAACACCATAACCAAGCGTAAGCGTTTGTCCAAGAGTGAGAAAGAAGCGGTGGAAGGACTTAATCAGGCACTCGAGGTTTCAGAAACCTTGATTGAAAAAGAAATCAATGATGTAAAATCAATATTGAAGTAAAACTGAGTTTTAAATCCACATATAATGCAGTATACCGCGGATATCCAAAGGATATCCGCGGTATACTTATATTGGACCTAGTGCGCCCAAAAAATGGCGCCGGGTTTATTATGTGATGTTTTTAAAGGGTATTTTACGAAAAACAACATTATGGGTGATCGCCTTGCTAAGCCTACCTGCAGGGGTCTTTGTCTATGCCACGATCGACAGGACGGTATACGTATCTGAGCAGTTGATCGTGGTGCCTGATACGGTGGTTTCTGATAGTTGGGTCGGAGTGGAAAAAACTCTCATTCGTGATGTTGATGAATATTCTCTGTACCAAGATTTTTCTCAGGAAAACTCTGCTTATATTGATGTGTCTGCTTTGCTTGGATCTCAGTCGATTGTAGAACAGAACGGTTCCGGCACCGCTGGAGTAGGTGAGTTGGGTAGTGGCTCTACAGGTACAGCTGATGGAGATACGGAGGGT
>CAYGKU010000034.1:2607-11487 GCA_964350745.1 uncultured Candidatus Saccharibacteria bacterium
GAGGAAGGATCTCCGGTAAATGAAATACCGGAAGATGATCAGTTAGAAACTGAGGGTTCACCTGCAAAGCCGGAGGTTGATCAGGAGCCTGTTCAAAACGAAGGCTCAGAAGTTGATGACATGAATTTGCCGGAAGATCATTCATTTGAAAACAGTGAAGAGTCAGATGAGGTGACGCAACCGGAATCTTCAGAAGACACGGAAGACGAGCCTCAGTCCGAACCTCAACCAGAACCAGAACCCGAGCCTGAGCCTGAACCAACTCCCGAGCTCGAACCAGAGCCGGAACCAGAACCAGAGCCGGAACCAGAACCAGAACCGGCTCCTGAGACAGTTTCCTTAGAGACCAGACATCAAGAATCATCAGATGTGGTTTGGGGTGTCTTCGGTGTCGTAGAGAATAGTTGGCCGTTGGCAGAGGCGGTGATCACGAACAACAACACCTCAACACCAGATGTTGTGAATGATGATGTCCAGGACTCTCCTCCATCCTCGTCGGAGGTTACTGAAGACACGGCGGAGGATATTGAGAATACTTCCGAAGGTGAGGTGGTTGAGAGTGAGTCATTGTCAGAAAGTACGGATGAAATAAATGACCCTGTAACCAGTGGAGAAGAGGTGGTTGAGACGGACGAACCGCTTGAGGTGTCGGACGATCAAAATGTCGAAACCTCCACCGAGACAGTCCTTGATCCCGAAAGCGACGAAAATGAAGAAGAAGTTTTGGACACTACAACTACAACCACTGAAGAAAATACTGCCGAGACGTTAAGTGGTACCGATGAGGTCGGTGGTGTTGCTACTGATACTGAAGCGGTCTCGGTCAACAAAACCTCTGTTATGGATGCTTGTGCGGGAGATGAGAAGTGTCAGCTCTACAGTACTGTCTTTAGCGGTTTTGTTATTCCGGAATTTGAGTCCGGACACTTTCTGACTGCTGCTCAGTTGCGTTTGTCTTTGGCTGCCCAGACCAAAGTAGAAACTGACGAGGTTCAGCGGTATGTAGTTGAGTATACCTACGGAGCTGACGAGGATTGGCAGGTTGCCACAATGATCGATATTGACGATGAGATCTCAAACAGTATCAACGGCGGAAACTTCCTGGTGTCTCTCGAACGACCAAAGAATCAGGCTGACCTTTCCTTACTTAAAGTTCGTGTTTCTTATCAAGGTAATATTGAGCATTTAAATAGAGCCTACCTTGAAGGTTTATGGCTTGAAGTGACCTCTTCATCTTTTTATGAGGAGACAGATCCACAATTTGGCGATGATGTTATCGATTATGAAAGGGAACTAAAAGCGCCTGATTTCCACACTTTGAACAATTCTGATCTTGATCAGTCACTCAATAGTTTGCCGACATTCACTATGAGTTACTCACCGCAGCAAGGCTTCTTGAAACGGTCCTTCAACTCACTGTTTGGCGATAATGAATATCGAGTGTCGAACGTTAGTTTAAAGAACTCTCAGGGGGAGTTGTTAGAGGTTCCGATAAAAGTGGTGTATCACGACAATGAGACTTGGTCAGTGCAGTTCAAAAAACAACCACAGAAATTACTACCCGGTAAATACACCCTTGAGATCGCCGTGCAAGAGAACGATGACGTGTACATTGATACCTTTGAATTTTATTGGGGAGTATTGGCGGTGAATACCACCAAAAGCATGTATTTCCCTGATGAGACGGTCGACCTCAATTTGGCCGCTTTGACCGATAAGGGTGACACTATCTGTGACGCAAAACTTGAGCTAAAGATCACCAGTCCAAGCAATACTTTTTATGAGGTTCCGGTTGAGCAGTCCGGGCATTGTGGAAAGAATAATGTTACGGATGTTCCTGATTATTTGGCCAGCTTCACGGATACTAGTGAGGTTGGACGCTACACCATTCAACTGCAGCACCTCAATAAGGCCGGAGAGGTGGTGCATAAGGTTCGTGACAGTTTTGAAGTACGTGAATATATTCCGTACGATATTGAGCGTACGGCTCCGACTCGTATCTATCCGCCGGTACCATATGATGTGTCTCTCAACATCAAGGCCAACCGCGACTTTGTCGGAGATATTGTAGAACGAGTGCCAAGAGGTTTTGTTATCGAGGATGGGTCTGGCGCTGAATTGGTCACCTTACCTAGTCATACTGAGTTGGTGTGGCATGACGTAAAACTTGAGGAAGGTGATACTATCGAGCTGTCTTACCGTTTCGATGCCCCTAACATCAGTCCTTATACCTACTTACTTGGCCCACTTGATATGGACGGCTTTGAGGAGCTGAGACAGTGGCAGATCGCATCTGACGCCCTAAATGCTATCGGTTGGTTCACCGGTACACGCACTGTGGCCGACACCAATCTCAACGCGGCCGCGAGCGCGTTGGAGTGGAGTACCTCGAGCGTTGACTCATTCTACTATACTCACTCTACCTCGAGTGATTCCCATCGGGTGACATTTGATCAGGCAGGTGATTATTTGTTGGCCGTGACTTTACCGCAAGAAAGAGCTGATAGTAATACCAACAGTCGTACTCGTGTGGGAGTTGAGGTAAGGGTCAACGGCGTGTCAGTGCCTGAAGGTTTGGGTAGAAGCGGGTATATTAGAAATGGTAGCGGTCATGAAGAATCTTCTTCTCACGTCCATTTTATGTTGAATGATATTCAGCAAGATGATTATGTCGAAGTTTTTGCGGAAGGGTTGACCACGATTGACGCTGGTGATGTGGTCAATGTTTCCGGACAAGCTGGTTTGTATTTGGAAAATATTTCAACCGGCCGCAATGTGTTTGCTGCCACTACCACCCAAACTACCAGCTCCACCAGCTTGAGTCAGTTGACGGCTTATCCACTTGAGTGGACCGAAACCAGGCAAGACACCGGGTTTGTTCACTCTGATTCAGTTAATCCGGAAGATATCATCATCTCGAGTGCCGGTACTTATTTTGTGACCGTGAACATACCTCTGACCGGTGACGCCACCCAGAGAACCAACGTGATGGGTAAAGTTTTGCTCGACGGTGCGGAGGTTCCGGGCGGAGTATTTTCTCAAGGTTATATCAGAGGAAGTGGTCAAGAAGGTGATGGTGACTCTTCTATTCACTGGTCGGGAGTAGTGGTCGCTACTACTTCAAATCAAGTCTTGACGATCACGGCCGAACGCGAAAGTGACGCCGGAACTGACACTACCATACTGGTGACTTCCGGCCACGTAGGTTCGATCTATATCGAGGAGTTGCCAACCGATGACGTTATCGCTTTGACCGGTACCGATCTCGTTAGCGGAACAGACTGGGATGATTCACCGGCTTCGGAGGTAGAATGGGATACGCAGTTAGCTTATGATCCTTCCGTTTATACTCACTCTACTTCATCCAATGTTCACGAGATAGCAGTGGAAGAGAACGGTAGTTATTTCTTGGCCTATAACGATGCGATGACTTCTGGCTCCCAAAGAGCCAACAACAAGATCGTGGTGGAGGTCAACGGCACACCGATTTCTGGGGCGGAAACCAAATCTCACTATATCAGAAACGGCAGTCCCGGTACTCACGATAACTCGTCCGCCTCCTTGGTGTACCTGCTGGAAAATTTGACCGCTAGCGATATCATAACCATTACCAGCGAACGCGAAGCCGGCAATGCTACCACCGACGATGTTACACCGGCTTCGGTCTTGCTATGGAAAAAACTGGACTTCAACGCTCGTCCCGAAGCGCCAACTACCAACGATGTGCCTTTTGATAATATTCGCTTCGCGTCCAGTACTCCATACTTTGAATTCTCTTCCTCTGATCCTGATGGCTCGGCTGATCTGCAATATCAATTTTCTATCTCTACCAGTTCGAGTTTTACCGCTTCGACCACCAGAACCTCAGGCACTGATAGCGGATTTATCAATACTGCTTCCAGTACTGATACTTCACCGTTCTCGGAGGGAGACATGATGCGGTTTGTTCTTCAGTCCGGTGATGCTTTGGATGACGGCTTTACGTATTATTGGCGAGTCAGGGCTAAGGATGTGGGCGGTTCAGATGAGTTTGGTGAGTGGTCTGTGACACAAAGTTTGACGGTGGATATGGCAGCGACCGCTGATAGTTGGTATCAGACCGGAGACGATCAGTTTGCCGGCCGTACTTTGGTCGGATCTTTGACCAACGGCTCGGGCGGGGTCGAGGTCGACCTGGTAGAGAATTCAGAGATACTCTTGGCCTATGGTGAGGGTACTGAAACCGCCCCACGTTATCGTTTTTGGAATGGTACCAACTGGGGATCAGAACAAAACGCGGTGGCGGTAAGTGATACTATTAACTGGGTAAAGACCGCCGCCGGTGTCACCAGAGATGAGTATGTCATGGTGACCCTTGACCAAAGTAATGACGCTTTCGCTCAGGTGTACAACGCCTCAACGAGTAGTTGGGGTGATCAAACTCTGTTGTCTGACGTGGTAGCCAGTCCCGAATATCGAGGGATCGCCGTGGGGTATGAGAGTGTCTCGGGTGATGCTATGGCCGTTTCTTGTACCAATAGCCCTCATCCGGTCTATCGTATCTGGGACGGTAGTTCATGGTCAGCGACCAGCTCTATCACGGTCTCTTCACTAAATGATTGTAACTTCTTGCAGATCGCGTCTGATCCGATCTCTGACGAGATGATCTTGGTGGTCCGTGATACCGGTAGTCAGTTCGAGGCTTTGGTATGGGATGGTGATTCTTTTGTCGACAGCAACGTTATGGGGTCGGTAGCTACGGTAGAAAGAGAGGGGATCGCGGTAGGTTATGAAACTTCCGGTGAACAAGCGATCGTGGCTGTAAGTGATAACACCGGTAACCGCATTCTTTACGCGACCTGGGACGGAACGTCCTTTAGTTCTAATTACACTCACGGTATCGGTAACGACTTTACTTTCGGAAATTTGATATCAGATCCTGATTCAGACAACATGGCGCTTTGCTATATTGATAGAAGTAACGACATTGGAGTGTTGCAGTGGGATGGGGGTGTGTGGAGTACATACTTGGAACTCGAAACTGCCGGTAATAGTTGGCAGGGGCGTCCGGTTGATTGTGAATTTGAGACCGTGGCCGGACGAGATGGTAATATCATGGTGCCGTACTCTGATAATACCGGTGAACGTTATCAGGTCTATGATGGTGACGCTTGGTCCGGCGAAAGTGATATTACCGGCATCACTGACTCTTTCTGGGTACAGACCGAGAGGGCGGACGATGGCACTATCGTGGCAGTCAATCTTGATGATGTTGGTGATAGTCTGGAGTCCACCTACTTTAATGGTACCGATTGGGACACCAAGACGACGATCGAAGCTTCACCTTCTTCTGTCATCTCCACCCCGTACGAAATGTACGATATGTCCGCTAAACGTTTCCAGTTCAGTCAAGGTACAGTGACCTCTCCACCGATAGATTTTACAGACGTGCCGGCTCAACCAACTTGGGGTGACCTTTCTTTCTCCACCACCGAACCACTGGGAACCGATGTGCTAATGAGATTCTTGTATACCAGTACGACCACTTGTGACACTTATATTCCTGATGGAGATCTAAGTGGAAACATTGCCGGCTTTACCTCGACCAGCTCACCGGTTGATATCTCTTCTTTATCTACTACCACTTACAGTCAGATCTGTTTGGAGGCTACAATTTTAGCCCAAGGTAGTGCTTCGGCCAGTTTGGATGATTGGCAGCTGTCATGGGTGCGTGAACCGAAGATCATTCAAAATAATTACGGCTGGTACGTCAACGGTAGTTTTCTTACGCCAACTGATCCGTGGCCAAGCGGGGCGGTCGACTTAGATGAAAACACACCGACCGGTGCTGATACTGCTATTAGTCTAAGTAGTGTCGCTAGGTTGCGAATGTCGCTTTTGGGGTCTAACGTCGACTTGGCCACCTCAAGTGACACCTTTAAACTGCAGTACGCTGAAGGCTTTACCTGTTCACCGACACTCTCTTGGTACGATGTGGGTGATGTATCTTCGACCACTGCGCTGTGGCGAGGTTATGAAAATTCAATTGTGGGCAATGATTGGTACGACGGTGATTGGGGTAGAAGAATTAAAATCACGGTCAATAATACTGTGGTCGAAGAAGGAGTGTCTGATTTTCCGGTCTATGTGGATCTGTCTACTTTGCCTGACGGTTTCTTTGGGGTGGTACAGAATGATGGTGACGATATCAGGGTGACAGAGGGTGATGGTCTTACTGAATTGCCGTTTGAGTTGGTGGCGATCGATACCGGCTCTAAGACCGGAGAGTTGCACTTTAAAGCTGACTTAGCTTCCACTACCGATACCGAGTTCTATATTTACTATGATAACTCCGGAGCCAGTGGTTACGCCGCCTCTGCCACCTATGGGTCTGAAAATGTCTGGACCAACAACTTTGATATGCGTCACGCGCTTGATGATTCGCCGGTGGCCGCTAGTCCGCAGTTCAAGGATAGTACCAGTAATGACAATAACGCGGTAGCCTACGCTGGCATGACGGCTGGAGACGTGGTTTCCGGTCAGATCGGCGAGGCGATCGCGCTTGATGGTAACGATGGTGGTACTTTTCAGTCAGCGCTTAGTTATTCCGGTGAGTTTACCGCTTCCATGTGGTGGAATAGTAGTGGAGATGGGTTTGCTGTAGCTGGTCCATCAGGGGCCAACGAAAAAATTGGACCGTGGTCATCAAACAACCTGTTCGTTCGTACTATCAGTAGCTCCGATACTTCAGTCACCAGTCCGACCGATGGTACTTGGGCACATGTGGTGGTGACACGCGATTCATCAGATAAAGTGGATGTTCATATAAACGGAGTGACTACTCGCATATATGGAAACTCCGCACAATCAGGTACTTCAGATTGGCACAATTTTGGTGGTGAGACGTCGCAAGGTTTTACCGGAACATTGGATGAGCTTCGCTTCTCATCAGTGCGACGTAGTAACGGTTGGATCAAGACCGAGTTCAATAATCAATCCAACCCGACTGGTTTCTACACCGTCTCTGCCGAGGAGTTGATCAGTAATGGTAAGTTACTACCTTCAACTTTACTGGCCGATTCTGATAATGCTGAGACTTAC
Organism: uncultured Candidatus Saccharibacteria bacterium; assembly: GCA_964350745.1. Taxonomy (GTDB): domain Bacteria; phylum Patescibacteriota; class Minisyncoccia; order Phycocordibacterales; family UBA918; genus OLB19. The sequence continues at coordinate 9,688 of CAYGKU010000034.1, forward strand.
GTCGAGTTCAATCCGACCCGCGAGAACCAAAACGCCCTCTTGGTAGGGGATGATTCTGAATGGGATTTCGTACTTCAAAACAACGCGGCCTCCGCTGGAACGGATTATTGCTTTAGAATGGTGTATGAGGATGGTTCACTTTTGAGTGATTATCTCAATTACCCACGCATGACCACCAACGCTCCACCGTTGGCCCCCGATCTAAGTGCTCCGTTTGACAATGAGCAAACCGCTTCCACTACACCGTGGTTTGAATTCAGTGCTGAAGATGATCTGGGAGACGAAGTGGCTTATCAAATACAGATCGATACCGACGTTAATTTCAGTAGTCCGACCATCGACCGAAACTCCGTCGATAACTTTGCTGAATTTACCAACCTTTCTCAACCATCGGAAAAAAGTCAGTTTACCCCGAGTGAGATCATACGCTTCATCCCAACCTCGACCCTCTCTGATAGCACTACTTATTGGTGGCGAGTAAGAGCGTCTGATCCAGATGGTTCCGATACTTATGGTGACTGGTCTACTCCGCAGAGTGTAACGATAGATTCTTCAACCACCATCACTACCTGGTTCCAGACCACTAGTGATCAATTTGCTACCAATAATCTGGTCGATACCATCAATAATGACGCAAGCAACGATACGGGTATCGACACCGGTTTGACTTCCGGTACTTCTACCGGTACCAGTATCAATTTTGATGATGTTGATACCGGTAACGCTTGGGGCGATCTAAGTTTCAGTCACAACGTTACTTCGGGCAGTATCACCTATCATGTGGAGTACTTAGTGTCCGGCTCCAATTATGAACTGATCCCAGATGTTGATCTCTCTGGCAACAGTACCGGCTTTACTTCTTCACCGGTTTCTTTGGTGGGACTTGATACTGATGTTTACGATACGATACGGATAGTGGCTGTTTTCTCCGGTAATGATACTTTACCGCGCTTGCTTGATTGGACGGTTACTTGGAGTGAGACCATTGAGATACCGACCCATGTTCTACCGTTTGATAACGCTAAAGTGGCTACCACTTCACCAAGTTTTACTTTTTATACCACTGATCCGGAGAGTGATGATCTGCAGTATGAATTTCAGTTATCCAGCACTTCTGATTTCTCGGCTTCTTCCACCTTCGTCTCGGGAGTTGATTCCGGATTTGTAAATACCATCACTGCTACCGATACTTCCGCTTTCTATTCAGGGGAGACGATCGAGTACACCGTGCAAACTCCGCTCGCGGATGGTAACACCTACTGGTGGCGGGTGAGAGCGCGTGATCCCGGAGGTACTAACGCCTGGTCCAAATATTCCACCGCGGAAAGTTTTACAGTAGACACTTCGATCACTACTTCTGTTTGGTATCAAACCACCGGTGATCAGTTCGCTACCGATAACTTGACTGACATTGAGACCACCGCCGGTGGGGCTCAGATCACTTCCATCATTCGCGGGGTGATGGTGGCTTACGGAGAGGGTACCGGACAAGCTCCGCAGTATCGTCTATGGAATGGTACCACCTGGAGTGACGCCGCTTCAGCCGAGACTCAAGGCTTCACCAACCAGACCGGAGTATGCGCTGGGGACTCTCGGTACCGACCTGCATATCAATTTCCAGATCTACGATGCCGCTACCAGCTCTTGGGGTAACTTGACCGAGCTCTATACCACCAGTACCAGTTCCAAGAAACGGACCTTTGATCTGGCCTATGAGACTTCCTCGGGCGACCTAATGACGGTGGTTTGTGACGGGTCTGATGCATTTTACAGTATTTGGGCTGGTAGCAGTTGATCCGC
>CAYGKU010000035.1:0-1663 GCA_964350745.1 uncultured Candidatus Saccharibacteria bacterium
TAGCAAATGGTAGATCTGTCACCGAAAGATCAATTGAACCAACACTCAAAACGTTATCCATCAGACACCTCCTACATATTTGGTTGTAAAAAATCCACAAAGGCTACTTTGTGAACACGAGAACTTCTAAAAACTAACTATAGCACAAAAGCCAGAAAAAGTTCCAGAGAAGAAGTCTAATAACTCGGGATCTTCCAATGTTGAAGTTAAGGTTGAAAATGAGACAAAAAACACAGTCGCAAAACAAGTTTTGCGACTGCTTTAATCCCAACCTTCAGGTAGCGGACACACCGGTGTACCTACCGGCAAGATACTGTATAGACGGATCTCAAAGATCTCTCTCTCATCTTTTGAAGATAAATGAGTAAACACTGTATATTCTTTAAATGGTGTTCCGTTGTCAAAATAAAAACGCACAGCCTTCTTTTCTTTGATCTCCTCAATATGATTCTGATTCAAATGTAGATATTCTTTTTTTATTTGCTCAGCTGTCCAATATCTGTTTTTTTCTTCTATTGTTCTGGCTATAACAACATCCTCACTGACAGTGTGTATCGTTTTCTTGACACAATGCACTTTTACGCACACCTCTCGATCCGGAATATCATGGCAAAATTTCTCATTTACCACCACCGACTTTCTAACCTCGATCCTATCTACCGGCGAGAATAAAAAATACACCAGTGACAAAATAAAAAGATACGGTCTCTTTCTTTTATACATCAAAGCCTCCTTGACTAAGTAAAAAGAAAACCAACTTAAGCCAACCCGCATAATAGCAATGTTTTTGGTGCTATGTCAACCTTGACTTTTTTGTTATTTATGATAGTTTTATGAGGCGTAAAAGTTACGTAGAAGTTCTAGCAAAAACAAAGAGGAGACTCGGATGTATGAAATAATTAATGAAATTCTTCAATATCCAACTGACTTACTACTCTACCTTAGAGAGCGATCTTATGAAATCATTGAGTTCTTACTCAATCTCACAGGCGGTTACATTAAACCAGAAGACTATTCTATTTTTCTGTTTACGCTTATAATCGCAGGGTGGATGGTGGCGGTAGACGCATGTCTGTTTGAGATTGCAGTACTACCTTTTGTTCCGAAAAGGTACTGGTTACCAATTATCGTACTCATTACAATCGTACATGCATTTGCAGGCTATTTAGGCCTTGGAATACTTGTTACCGGCCTTGCAACTGGTGTAACCTTATGGATCATGCTGTTAGTGACGAGCTGGGGAGGTCTCCGTTTTATTGTCAGTGGACGCTTGGCAGACGATGAAGACGATCCAGATGATATGGCAAAAAAACTTGCAGCTGGGATATTCACCATAGCCGCATTTTTTATGTTCTGGAGTGTGTCATATGATGAATTCTTTGCTGTATGGCAACGCTTCCAATGGATGTTGGCTCAAGGATGGAACGAGGCTGCTATGGCTGTAAATATAGGCCTTAGTATGGTCGTTTTATTCTTAGCGCAATGTTTAGTCATATTAGGCCTGTTGATATTTAAACCGCTTACTAGATGGATCCATAACAAAGGCGATCATATGATGTTCATAGTTTTTAGCCTGTTAATGTATTACATGGTTCGCGGAGTAATGCAAAACGGTCTAGGTTATGACCCTTACGAAATACCTTACACCGGTATCGCACCAGAT
>CAYGKU010000035.1:1673-11473 GCA_964350745.1 uncultured Candidatus Saccharibacteria bacterium
ACTTGGATGCTGTCTAAAGCACTTATGAACAACAAGTTCGCGAACGGTGCTAAAGCAGTTCTATACATTAAGTAACTAAGAAGATTTGTCAAAGCGGGAATTTTTCTAATAAACCAGAAAAATTTCCCGCTTTTTTATTTTATAAAAACTTGGATCAGGTTTAAGTCAAAGCCAAATACCGCAAATAATCAGACACAGAATCAAATCCCGCTTTTACCGCTTTCTGTTCAATCTTGCTCTTATCGTCTGACGACACTCTAAAACGCACCGTTTCGTTTTGTTTAGCGTTGTGTTCTTTTTCTGCCAAAATAAGATTTGGCAAATCGATAAGCAGACTCGGTACATCAGCTGCCAAAAAATCCTGATCGATTTTCGCAGCCTTACACACCACACGCACAACCTCATTCTTCTTTTGTGTGATTGAATAGCTATATTTTTTATTCTGAATGGTAATTGTGGAGAGTAATTCTTTCATAATTTTATATTATTTTCTTTATAGACGCTTTAACTTGTTCTTTATAGAAATCCTTACACTCATTATTGTGAATAGGAATAATTATGTCTTGGTTTAATTTCTCGTGTTTAAATTTCACATGACTACCCTTAGAAGCTGTTTAAAATCTCCCGGAGCACCAAAAATTTCAAAATTCGAGACAGAAAATTGATAAAATTTGGAATCATATCGGGATATGGTGAGAAATTTTTGCAGTTTTATGGCCGAATTTTGGAATTTGGCTGCCCGGAACCAGGTTTTAGTATCTTTGGTGTGAGATTTTAAACAGCTTCTTAGTATGTATTTTTTCGAACCCCAAATACGTAAGTATTGTTACTAACTGCCTATATTTTACTGATCTCGGATTACTTAAAAACTTTTCGACTAATTTATCATTTTTAGGCATTGTTAATAATTACTTAGTGAGTAGCTACATTCTAACAAAATGTAGCTACTAGTCAACACTTACGCTACATTTTCCACCAACCCCTCCGCTACCTCAGTGGTCAAACTGCCGGCTCCCATAGTGATCACCACGCTACTGCTTGGCGTATTTTCTTTCACGTATTTCACCGCTTCTTCAACGGTTTTTCTAGCTACGGCATTGCCTCCCTTTTCAGTGACTGCCGTCACCAATTCCACACTGGTGATGCCGGTAGTATTTTCCTCTCTCGCGGCGTGAATTGGTAGCAATATTACCTGATCGGCCTTGGCTAAGGCACTGGCAAAGTTCGAAAGCAACTTCACGGTACGTGAGTAGGTGTGAGGTTGAAATACCACCACCACATGGTGTTTGGCGTACATTTCTTTAGTGGCAGTGATGGTGGCGGAGATTTCGGTCGGGTGATGTCCGTAGTCATCGTAGACCGGCACCTTACCCTGTCCGTTGGTGAAAGTACCCTTGTATTCAAAACGTCGCCAAGTGCCGGCAAAATTTTCGAGGGCTTTGTTGATGGTGTCCTTTGGTACGCCGACGTGAGCGGCGGCGGCGGAAGCCGCCGCCGCATTCATCCGATTGTGTATTCCCGGTTGATGCAGTTTGAGACCCAGATCCAGCTTGGTTTTATAGTCGATCACTTTGGCCTCCACTCCTTCGAGAACCGGTGCAATATTTGGATTCTCCACCTCAGCAATGATCGCACCACTATCAGACACCTTTAGCGCCAATTCCCGAAAAGCACTCTGCACGTCGGCCAAGTCAACGTAGTAATCCACGTGCTCAAACTCCAAGTTGGTGATCACCAGCACATCCGGAGTCAAAAAGAGAAAATCTCGTTTGTATTCGCAAGCTTCGACGATAGCGTACTTGGTCTTGCCAGCCCGATAGTTACTCCCTGTCTTACTTCGCAAAGAGCCGATAATGGCAGTTGGATCCAAGTCCGCTTCTTCCAAGATATCAGTCAGCATGGCGGTGGTGGTGGTCTTGCCGTGCGTGCCGGCTACCGCGATCAGATAGTACTCGTTTGCCACCTGACCAAGCGCCTTAAAATAGCTCATGGTCATGATCCCTTTTTGCTTGGCCGCCTCCAGTTCTACATACCCCTCAGTACTCGGATTGACCGCTTCGGTATATACCACCAGATCGACATCATCGGTAATATTTTCCGCACTATGCTCTTCATGCACCTTCACCCCTTCCTTAACGAGAGCTTCAGTCACATTCGATAAGACCTTATCGGAGCCACTTACCTCTTTCTTTTCATGCAGAAAAAATCTAGCCAACGCCGACATCCCAATCCCTCCTACGCCAATAAAGTGTATTTTTTTTACGTTAACCAATTCCATATTTCAACTATTCAATATTATGCTCTTTTTTCCGCTTTTTTATACACGACCGACCTGTGTGCTATTAAGACAATAAATATTTCGTTATTAATGATAGCAAAAACCACTCGATAGTCTTCAACTCGAAACGATCTCAAGCCTCTTAAAGAGTGTTGCAGGGGTTTACCAAAACGTATCGGGTCGATCAACAATTTGGTTTCGATCAAAGCTTTGATCCGCTTTCTATCACTGGTACCGATAGAGGATAAGTCATTTTTGATCTCAAAATGATACGACAGCCGGTACATATTTTATTCGCCCCAAACATCTTTGTGAGACAGAGTCTTTTTGTTTTTACCAACCTTGTTCAATCGTTCTTCTGCCAGGTCGGTCAACACCTCGTCCTCAAGCAGACCAAGGGAATGCTCCATTAACTGTCGAGCCTTGGTGGCGGCAGGAACCTGATCACGCTTAGCCAGTTTTGTTACCATTTTTTCCATGGTCGGAGATAAGGTAACGTTTAATCTTTTTTTAGTAGTAGCCATAAACAATACAAGTGTATCAAAAGTGTATCTCTGATGTCAATGTTTTGTTGGTGGCTTTACCGTCCTTTTTCCAATCATTATACAGCTTAACTCCTTCATCGACACGCGAAACACGGTCATGCGGTAAATCATCTAAAGCAAACCATCCTGCACCAGTAATCTCTTGATTATCTATCACCAAATCTTCATTATCTGTCTCCCCGATAAAATATTGCACGGTGTCTTTTTTATACTCACGTTCAGAATACAAAGAACCGATAAATTCAACTTCACTAATCTCAAGACCAGACTCTTCTTTAACTTCTCTTTTGGCAGCAGTTTCAAAACTTTCTCCTTTATCCACCATTCCACCAGGAATGTTCCATTTATCATTAAAATATCTTACCCTTACCAACAAGACCCTATTTTTATTTATAACCAGCATCTTCACTCCTCTAGTTTTAGGTCTAAACACAAAGTAATAAGATCTTTTGATCGGATTATAGATACTATAGAAAGTTTCTCGTAAAATACGTAGCCACCACGGGCGAGGATTGTGATACAGCATAAATATTATCCAGGCTCATAATAATAAAGTATTATCAATTAAATTGCACTACCCCCGTCAAGAAATATTATTTGCTACATCAGGTTTTAGGGTTTGACAATAAACCAACATCGTATAGTATCGTACATGGACTCAAAACAGTAACGGAGGTGTTCATGAAAACAACTGAAGCAATATACGTCTTAGGACATATTGATCTTTTTACGATTGCTTTATTCGGTAAAGATACCGGTGACCCAAAAACTTTAGCAATTAGAGAAGGAGCAACTAGGGATAAAGTTTGTCTTATTGATTGTTCTAAAAACCCCGACACTCAAATATCGACCAGAGCTGTTTTTGACAGCGGACAACCGTATGACATGAGAGCTGAGGGGGTTATTTTGACCGAAAAAGGTAGCGCGGCGGTTTTACGAACCGCAGACTGCCCATCGTTGGCATTATACGACAAAGCAAATCACTTGGCTGTATTTACCCACGCCGGACGTCCGGCTCTAACACCCAGGGTAAATAAGAATGGTAAGCTTGAGAATATCGTCACTATAGCTTATGAAGCTATAGTGAACCAATCAAACAATCCTGACATCATCGCCTGCATAACCGGATCTATCTGCGGTAAATGTTTCTTGCACGATGACGAAAACGGCAAAAAATTAGCCGCACCGTTTATTGAACATTTTGGTAATGAGATAATTACCGAGAACCAAGGTCTCAACTTGCCACTCGTGATAATGAATCAACTTACTCAACTGGGAATTGATAAAAGTAAGATATCTCACGACGGACTATGCACCTACACAAATGACGACCTATATAGCCATAGGCAAGGCAGGGAGTCAAAAGAAGATAGAAATATAACAATACTTGTTCTTCATTAATTTACAGGCGTGACCAAGCTAGGTCACGCCTGTGTCTTATATCTACCTACCAACAAACTCCACTACCGTGACCAAACGATCTTCGTCGGATCTGTGTCTATAGCTAGGTAGACCAAGCTGGGTTTCGGTGTTTCTAGGGTCAAAATTTGCACCAATCGGTAATCGTGAAGCAATGGCGGCCTTAAAGTTGAAGTTGATCTTATCGTCATAAGCATGGAAAAATTTTTCACCAAATACCGTAAAAATTTTTTCATAACACTCGTCCTTCTTCACTTCGAAAGAAAAAAGATGCGGACCGACGAAAATTTCCACTTTATCTTTATCAAAATGATCAAGCATTTTCTCGATCATGCCCAAACACAGTCCCCGCCACCCCACGTGCGCCACTCCGATCTTATTCCCGTCAGCAAAACAAATAGCCGCGCAATCAGCCGTTTTGATACCCAAAGCTAAACTTTTATTTTCAGTAACAAGAGCGTCGCCATCACCCAGATCCTCCTCACCGGTTCTCACAAAAATTATCTCATCACCATGGACCTGTTTTGGCATCAACACTTCTTCGGACGGCACATCTTTGAGCGAATTAAAAACTGTTACTTTCATTTTATCTAAGACAACTCCCTCACTCTTGGTTTTGTTATTTAAGTCCATATGCAGACATAAATCTTTCAATGATCACTCTTTCGTCCAACTCCGGCCGATCGGTTTGCGAGACTTGTTTGTCGTAAATGTTCAGTAATTCCTTTGGTGTGTACCATTCCATCTCTGAGTGATTTTCTGGATCAATATCCGGTCTTTCCTCAAACCGCACTAGTTTAACTGAATGATAAAGTGTGATTTTCTGAAAGTCATATGCATGACCGGTAATGACATCCTCCTTTGCTCCAAGAAATTTGTCAACTTCGCCAATCGCCCCGAACTCTTCATGTACTCCACGCAAGACCGCATCCTCTAACGCCTCATTATTATCTAATGACTCCCTCACTAAGTGATAATACTCATCTAATCCTCCAGCGTGAAAGCGTAAGTTCTCAGGGAGTTTTTCGGTAATAAAATGGTGTATACAAATCTCAAACTTATCATTAAACAAAACTGCACCGATTGAAATGTGAAAAGGTTGTGCCTGACTGTGTCGGTATAAATTATTCATAATCATTCGCTAACTTCATAAACTCGTCGTTACGTTCGTACTCATTTTTGTATTGCGAGAAAGACGCGAAGGCCGGACTAAACAAAACAATGTCACCATTCTCTGCCACCTTGACCGCTTCAGCAAAAGCTTGTTTTAAACTTTCGACCACTGACACCCCCACGGACCCCCCATGCAGATACTCAAGCAGGTTGTCGGTACCGCTACCGGGAACCAAAAAGACCTGCTTGCAATGTTCGGTAATGGCGTGCGCCAGTGACACCACGTCAATACTTTTATCAGCCCCACCGGCGATCAAAATGATATTCTTATTACCCAGATCAAGCGCCTTGAGCGCCGCTTCGGTGGCTTGTGGAGTGGTGGCGTTGTTGTCGTTATAGATACGCACATTATCCACCGTCTTCACCAACTGCAATCTACCTTCCACGCCGGAAAAAGTCGCCAACCCATCAAAAATCTCCTCACTTGAGAGCGATAGGGCTTTGAGGGCCTCATAGGCCAAAGCGGCATTAAGGCGATTGTGTTCCCCCGGCATGGCCAAAAGACAATCCTCAGGAATGACCGACACATCCGCCAGTATCACTTCCTGCCCCAGAGTAACATCGGGCAAAGTCTTGATCCGTTCAAATACTTCAGGCACAGTCACCAACACCCCGCTCTCTTCTTGGTGTCGAAAGATCTGTGACTTGTCATTGAAATATAGTTCCATTGCCTCCTTTTTCGTTTTTCCGCCGGCACTGTAGTAGTTGAGGTGGTCTTCCATGAAGTTGGTAAAGACGGCCACTTGCGGACTGATGGAGGACCAGCCAAAGCCTTGTAGTTGCCACGAATCAAGTTCCATCACGCAGAGCGAATCTTCATTCACATCCTTTAGGAGTTGCAGATTGGAAACTCCGCGAATATTACCCCCTAAGAGCACCTCCTCACCCGTCACCACCGAAAGTACATGATGAATCATTCCGGTCACTGTGCTCTTTCCTCTAGTGCCAGTCACGCCAACAATCGGTATTTTGGAAAGTTCGGCAAATAAAGCAGCGGATTGCTTAAGAGGCACGCCAGCTACGCTGGCGTGCCTCAAACACGGCAAGTCAAGCGGTGCTCCCGCTCCCACCAAAATAAGATCTCTGTCTTCAAAATCAGAATTATCATAAGGACCAAATTTAAAAGTGATATTGGAATACTTACTAAGCGCGTCAACCGCCGGCCGCATCACCTCCTCCGGAGCATCGTCTACCACCAATACTTCCGCCCCAGCCTCCGCCATATAGGCGGCGTCACCGATCCCGCGACCAAGAAGACCGATCCGCAGTACCGTCACTTTTTTGTCCTTAAAATAATCTTTAAAACTCATATTTTATATAATACTCTAAAATGCACCATTTTCCAGTCTCATCTCCATGTTACACTTTATATTAGTAATATGACCAAACAAAAATTCTTCAATCGTCTTTTCCATTTTGCGGTCTTGATCGCTGTTTTTGCTTTATTGGTTACGACTTCTGTATATATTACCAATCACGTCACCACCAATGAAGACGCTCAAGAATTTGTCCAAGAGTTCGGACATGTCGGCGTTTTACTGATCAGTTTTGTTATCGGGGTCAGTGTGATCTCGCCGGTACCGGCCGGCACCTTTAGTCCCATCTTCACTGCCGGCGGGATTGATATCATTACAGTAATTCTTTTAGCGGTAGTCGGCACTATGCTGGCTAACTTTGTCTCGTATTTTATCGGTCGACTGGGACACGACTTCACCAACACCAACTACCCCAAGATCCAAAAGAAGGTCATTAAGATCTACGAAGAAAAGAAGGCTATGGTGCCATTCTTGATCTTTGGTTTTGCTGCTTTTATTCCTCTGCCTGATGAGATCTATTTGATCCCACTTGGAGTGATGGGAGTGAAGATCCGTGATTTTATCATTCCTCTGTTTCTGGGAACTTTATTCTTTCAAACTGTCACCGCTTTAGGTTTTCAAAATATTTTTCAGCTGGTACTTTAAAGTTTCCTTGCGTACGCCGTATATGGTATTAAAGCAAATTTTGCCTCCATAAAGCTGGTACACTTATGATATGCAACCTAAAAAATTAGAAGCGTATAAATACTTCAAACACCTAGCTTGGACCTTGATCATACTTTTTGCTACTTTTGTTTTTATCCTAACAATTAAACTACAAACAGTAGTTCAAAAAATGGAGACTTCAAATGTATCCATGGAAGAAAGACTGCAAAATTTGGAAAAGGAAGTTTACCAAAACCAATAGTAGTAACAACAAAACTCCTTAATGCAAAGCATTAAGGAGTTTTGTTTTGCGTAATTTGTCCGCGCTCTAGGATTAGCACCACAAGAGTATTTCCGAAATTATAGTCGAATAAATTCTCCTTAATTTCTAGGTCAACCTAGGACCTTTCGAGTGAGCCAGCCTGGGAGGCTGGCGCAAGACCCAATGAGTGGACAGTCCCTGTAAGGGATCAGTCGAATGCCGCCCTAGTTTTTAATGACTGGAAGGAATATAAAAACGGAAGTGCTCTTGGGGTGCTAGCCAACTCCCTCAAACCTCATAAATATCGGTTTGTTTCTCCCTCCGGTCGAAAACGGGAAAACTGTGCCGCAGGGCACAGTTTTCAGCTCGCGCGGACAAAATTTATACCATCCCCAATTAACGCTTCACCATTCAACAAAATTCAAAAATTGAGGCGAGGTATAAAAATAACCTGAAGCCGTATCGAGATACGGTGAAGGTTTTTTATTTCCGCAGTCCAATTTTTGGGTTTTGTGGTGAATGGTTAGTTGGGGATGGTATTAGTTAAATACTTTGTCCGCGCTCTAGGATTCGAACCTAGGACCTTTCGAGTGAGCTAGTCCGGGAGACTAGCGCAAGACCTTTTGAGATATTTTGTTTGCGTAATTTGTCCGCGCTCTAGGATTCGAACCTAGGACCTTTCGAGTATCAGTCGAATGCTCTAGCCAACTGAGCTAAGCGCGGACAAATTAAACAAACAAAATATCCAAAAGGTGTACAGCTTCTGTAAGAAGTCGGGAGAATGCTCTAGCCAACCCTATCGCCTCGTAAACATCGGCGATTCGCTTCGCGACCGGAAAAATTGCTACTCGCAATTTTTAGCTCGCGCTCACCTAAGTGCCAGCTACTATAGCAGAAAATGATAAAAAATGTAAGGGGTTGAGTTTTATTCAGGCAAAATAATAGGCCTGAAATTAATCAGACCTAGAACTGCAAAACCCTACTTGCTTTCGACCTGCTTTTTGAAAGCTAGGGTTTTGTAAATAATTATCCTTTTAGGTACAGGAGCAATTCTATCACCGGTCCGTACAACGGACCAGGATTTATTATGAATTCACCTTTTGCTAGGGCTACCCAATATGGTAGACCAAGCAATGTAAAAAAGAAGAGTGAGCCAAAAAATAAAAAGATAGTGGAGTTAACAATTACCGAAAAAGTTCCTTCTTTGCGAACACAGACATTTTTATAGTCTCCAAACATCCTAAACTCCCTAAACAATTAAAACGACCCATATTAAATCATATCTAAACCTAAAAGTCAAGCGTTAATTACACCCTCCTTCCCTGGCGCCAATACGCTATAATGAGGACATGAAAAACTTTCTTTATCTTCTGATCCTAACGGTCAGTATCTTACCCGTTGTCGCCTTTGCTCAACAAAGTCTGCAGTTATTCGCCATATCCATACCGGAATTTCTGTTTAACGTTCTGGTTCCTTTTTTGTTCAGTATCGCGTTCTTGGTATTTGTGGTCAACGCCGTCAGATATTTTGTGATAGACAGCAACGAGGAGGCCGGGCGAGAAAAAGCCAGAGCTTTGGCCACTTACGGGATTGTAGCTTTTGTCTTTTTGGTGATCTTTTTTGGGATCGTTAATATCTTCATCGATACTTTGGGAATAAACCCCGGCCCTCCTCCGTGCCCTGATTATCTACAAAAAGAAGGCGGTTGTGGTGGTGCCGGCGGTGGTGGCAATGTTCCTATCCCTGGAAACAAACCAGCCACACCTAGTGGCTTTGGTAATCCTCCGATCCCTGGAAACAAACCGGCAGTACCGTAGGAACTCCACATTTTAAAAGATTAAAAGATCTGCGTGGTGTGGAAAAGATAATTTTAAACACAAAGGACCGCGAGCTACGCTCGCGGTCCTTTGTGTTTAACATTCGTGCAATTTTAATTTACAAAAATCTAGGAGAATATCTACTCTCTTTTGTCTTATCCTTAAAGGTCCGGTCTTTCCCTGGAGTCCAATACCACTTCAGAGTGTTGAGTATCATTGCTCGTTGTGGGCTCAATTGATACCCGCAACATCGACCAATTAGCCGTGTTTGAATGGGTCACCCCAGACAACCGACGTGTCCAATTGGAATTAATCCACGACCAGCTTCCGCTAGCCGTGCCTTGT
>CAYGKU010000036.1:0-11092 GCA_964350745.1 uncultured Candidatus Saccharibacteria bacterium
CTCCCTTGGCGATCGGGAAGAAAGTGTCGATCGAGCGTCCACCGGTCAGTAGCGGTTCGGACGGGAAGATTTTCTTGTTTTTTGGTCTAGCCTCACGGATCGGCCAGTATTGAAGCATGGCCACTTCTTCGGTCTTGCCATCGTCGGTCTTAATAGTGGCAATGGTCTTGGTCACGTCAAACTTACCGGCCTTGATATCGGTAATAGTTCCTGAAAGATGAGGTGGGACCATGACCTTATGGACGATCAACTTGGTCTCATCCACTTCACCGAGCACATCACCGCCGGTCACTTTATCTCCCACTTTAGCGGTTGGCTTAAAGTCCCATTCTTTCTTGGTATCAATCGCTTCAGCCTCAATTCCTCGTTTGATGTAGACCGAACCGGAAGCTTCCTCGATACTTTTCAGTGGTCTTTGCACTCCGTCGTAGATCGATTCGAGTAGGCCGGGAGCCAAAGCGGCGGACATGGTCTGTCCGGTACGGAAGACCGGATCTCCGGGACCAATGCCGGAGGTGTCTTCGTAGACCTGAATTGAGGCCACATCACCATGCAACTCAATTACTTCACCCAAAAGCTTCTCATCCGAAACCTTCACCAACTCATAGAGCTTGGCGGCGGCCATACCGTTGGCTCGCACCAAAGGTCCGGTAACGCGCACGATCTCACCTGAAGTGGTCTCGAGGTTTGTTTCTGTTGTGTTAATTGTGTTTGTCATAGTGATAATTTAATTAGTAATTTGTTTATAAATATATTAAATAATAGCTGCTCCAATGGCCTTTTCCGACAATTTCCGCAACCTGGCTTCAGCAAAGCCTTGGCTACCGCCGGTCCCCGGCAAGATCACCACTGCCGGCAGATAGCTATTGGATCCGGCCTCGCCTACCTCCCTGCCTTTGGTTACGGCATCCACCACGGCTTCCTTGTCTCCCTCAGTAAGATCCTCATTCCTTCTAAATGAACCACTCATCACCCGACTATATTCCTTTTCGTCCATACCGATCATCAGGTCTTCAATGATGCAAACCACGGCGTACGCGGGACTGCCGGTCTCTGACGTTAGCTGTTTGATGTTCTTAAGCTGGGAAAGAGCTTCATCGGATGAGTAGGCCGGAAAAGTATCAACTCCGAGCGCTCGAAAACCGGACACTACATCGCTTTGTCCGATGATCGCCACTTTGTATTGATGGGAAACTTTAGACATAAACAGTTCTTAATTGCTGGCGAATAAGATCCTCGGACTGACCATTCTCCTTCCCCACCAAAATGGTCTTGATGATCTTGGCGGTATTTTGCGTCGACACAAAATACGCGATCAATGAAGCCGGTGAAAAAACGTCATAGCTCATAACGTGAATGGTCTCTAGCAGATAGTCGTCGGCCTTGACGTCGATCAAGGTGGAGTGACCTTCGTTATTGAAAAGGTCGATCGCTTCGCGCCACCTGGCTTCTCCGCCAAATTTCTGCAAATTGGCCAAAGCCTGCTCCTTACTCTCAATATCCTCAAACCGAAAATTACCACCCTCCACAAACCAGTCATCATTACCCTGACGCGGTACTTGAATGGTCCTTAATCGGGTCTTGAGGTTGTAGAGATCGATCTGCAGTCGGAGAATAGTGTCGATCGAGAGGTCTCTGGTCTCCCCCACCAGTGACTTGGCCAATTTAAAGTACTCCTTATCAATAATGACCTCCGCGTCAGCCAAGCCTTTTTCTTCCATGGCCTTTTTGGCTTCCTCGTAGATATTCTTGAATTGAGACTCCAAACGGTTGAGAGTATCGTTTGCGATATGCTCCATTAGTGTTTCTGGACTGTATTTTCCAAGACCGGACATCAAAGAGGTGGTCTTTTCGGCCGGAAAACCGGCGTAAGCGGCCTTAAGCTGTACCTTGAGATTGTGGAGGTCATAGAACACCCACAAGAAGTCGAACAGTTTTGGTTCGGGAGCGATCTTAGTGATGGTGTCTTTGGCTTCGATCAGACTTTGCTCGGTCGCTTTCATAACCCCCGCCACATCCTCTGTCATTAGGTACTTTGCCAAATAAGTCTCTTTGAGTACTTTTATAAGCTCTTCTCCTCGCTTGGCTTCCACCAATCTTTCCACATCAGATTCACTCAAAAGCTCTTGTTGCAGAGCTTTTACTCGACTTGAACTGTAGATGTAGGATGTTTTCATGGTTTATTTAGAAGACCAAAAATATACACTGATTATTTGAACAACAGCCCCGCGATCTCGGTTTCGGTGTTGTTCTGACTTTCTTTGAATAGTCGCGCAAGCGACAGGTCGTATTCAAAGTTCTCACCTTTAAGAATACAGCCGGCCTTTACGGCCTCGTCAACCTGAACCTCTCCGGTCCAACCAAAGCTCTTAGAGATCTCTTCGGTCTCGGATAGTCTGCTTTGAGGTGCCACGATGGTGGTGACTGTCATTGTTGGCAGGTTCATGGCCTTATACTTTTGGGTAAGCAGGTCGACATATTCAGTCGACGACAGGCTCACCAATTCCGTAAAAGCCGCTTGGTATACCTCATCCAACAATTCACGCTTCACTGACTGTAGCGACACGCTGATCTGCTGTTTTAAGAGTGAGTCATTGACCGAACGGCGGTGCGACTGCTCTTTCTCAAGTTTGGTCTGATAGAGGTCTTCGATCTCCTTCTTGCGACGCAAAGCCTCAGCTTCGATATCAGCTCGTTTTTTGTCGGCTTCGGTCACAATAACAGATACTTCAGTCTCTGTTTCAGCTTGAATTTTCTCTATAATTCCTTGTAATGACATTGCAGTTTTGTTAATAGTTGGTCCTAAATGGAGATAAGAAGGATGAAGCTGATCAAAACTCCAAAGATAGCCCAAGTTTCCACCATCACAGACAGTACGATAGCACGTCCCATGTTGGTCTCATCCTTGGCGATCATTGATATACCTGAAGCTGCTACGATACCTTGGAACATTCCGGAGAAATATCCAGCCACCCCGATCGGAATTCCGGCCATCAAGTACTGCAGTCCGGTCACGGTGTCGATGACAGGAATTTCACTTCCTCCCAAAATACCTGAGAAGTTCAGAATCAAGAAAGCTCCCACCAAACCGTAAATACCTTGAGACCCAGGCAAAGCCTGCATCAAAAGCATTTTACCGAATAAATGTGGCTTTTCACCAAGTACGCCGGCAGCGGCTTGTCCCGCATGCCCCATACCAATAGCAGAACCACTAAAACCAAGAGCGGCGGCAATAGCGGCTCCTGCAAAAACTAAACCTAGTCCAATTGATAATTCCATAATATATTCGTCTAAAATCTAAATTTATAAATAAAATAAAAGGGTTTAAGATAAACAAAGCTATCCGCTATCCTTTACGATCGTCACATAGGATTCTTTTCTTTTTAAAGGCTTAAAAGTCCTTCCGGTGCCGGAGATAAACTTACCAAAGAACTCCACAAACTGCAAACGAGCGCTATGAATAAATGCTCCAAGTGTGTTGACCACCAGAGTGAACAAGTGACCCACCACCAAGATCAAAATTGCCAACACCGCACCGACATAAGGCACTATGTCGCGCACAATATCAGCGATCAAGTTGACAGCAAAGGCCAGAGCACTGGTGGCCAGACCAAGGGCCAAAAGACGTGAGTATGAGAGAATGTCAGAGAAGTAGCCGATACTATCGTAAAGACTAAGTAGACTTTTTTGGATCTTTTCAAAGATGGTCTTGCCGGCCCGACCACTGGCGACTACTACTGCAATGAGTGAGATGTAGATCAGTGGCAAGATCGCTTCGGCGGTAAAAGCTCCCAAGTATCCTAAACTGGCGGCCCCGTAAGCGATCAGTGAAGCAAAGAGCAGTAGCCACGGCCCCTGATCCAATACTCCGTCGACCAACCTATTGTTCTTAGAGTCGCTGTAGATCTTAAGAAGCATACCAAACATCACCTGTACCACCCCGAGTCCAAGAGCCATATAGAATACCGGTAGCGGATTGCCGATCGGGTCAAATTGTTGCAGTTTCTGGAGCAGATCAGGTAGTTTTGAAGCGTCTATACCGAGATAACCGCCAAATACCACACCTACCAAAGCCGAAGATAGCCCCATCAGAAATAGCAATTTTCCAAACAATTTCACGGTAGCGGATACTTTAAAGTAAAATACCACCAATAAAGCCACCGCCATCAAGAAGAGACCGTAGCCTACGTCGGTCAAAGACAGACCAAAGAACAGGAAGAAGAAACCGGCCAAAAACGGTGTAGGATCGATGTCCTTATGGGTTGGCAAACCGTAAAGTCTGGTGATGATCTCAAAAGGCTGGATCAGAGAGTTGTTCTTGAGCTCCACCGGCGGCACTTCATCCTTTTGTGGGGTTACCTCGACCACTTCCGCAGGCAATTCAGCCTTTTTTAGGTTATTTTTGAAGTTTTCCAGTTCTTCGGCCTCAGACCAACCTTCAAATACCGCCACTCGTTTGGTGGTTTTGGCTATTTTTAGGGTTTCTTGTCTTTCTTTTTTCCAAGTGTAAATATCGTGAGCGATCTTTAGGGTTGACAGATACTCGACAGCGGCAGCTTTGGCCTTGTTTTCGATCCTATCAATGTCTAAGCTGCATTGCGCGATCTTTTTATCCAGCCCTTTGATCTCTTCACTCAAGGTCAAAGCTCCGGCGGGTAGTTGTACCAGTTCGGCCCCGATCTGTTTCAGCGTTTCCGCTTTGATCGTGTCATTACCGGAACGAAGTACGGTCACGCTGGCTAAAGTGGTATCGGCCGCTTCAATATGAAAATCTTTAAGATCGCTTGTTTTAAGGACCTCTTCCAGCTGTTCTTTTAGAGTGACTCCGGCCTTAAGCTTCTTGTTTGAGCTTGGGTCCTTGATCTGCACCAAAAAAGTCTTAGTGTGTTTGGTGGTAAGGGTGTCCGGCCTGATGTCGAGTTTTTGCCACTTGGCAAAAACACTTCTGGTCTCAGCTGCTGATCTTCTCTCTTCATTCAAGGTTGTCAGCTTTTCATGTAGTGACTCCACTTCACTTAGAACAGTATCAAGCTTTGCTTCACCGTCCTTGGTGCGATCTTTTATTTCAGTTTCAGTAAGAGAGATGGTGGTACCGTGCTTTAATTTATTCAGTAGACCGATCTCCGGCTCATAGTTATTTAAGAAATTTACAGCTGATGATACTCTGGTCAGGGTGTGGTTGGTGGCGGTATTGGAATCGCTGGAGATAGCATTTTCGGAAAAATGACCGGCGTCATCGCTGTTGATGGCATGAAATTCAAAGATACCTGACTCTTGGGCAATTTCCAGCAAAGCCACCGCATCATTGCGATGCGCCAAGAGACGTACTTTCTTCATTGCTACAACCGACATGATCTATTTAAAATTGTTGATTATCTGCTTTACAGCAGTGTTTTTGTTGGCAGTTACCTTTTGTTTGAATGATTCAAGCTCCGCCTGATGCTTTTTCTGCTTCTCGGTGGCTTCCGACTTCAATTTTTCCTCAAAAGCAGCCATTTCAGTCTTAAATCTTTCCTCTTCGTGCTTAGTGGTGACCTTGACCACTTCTTCTTGCTTGGCTTTAGCATCAGCAATAGTTTTGCTGGCATTAGCCTTAGCTTCTGCAATTTTTTGCTCTGCTTCTTGTTCTGCTTCGATGATAGTAGTAAATGACATATATTAGTTCTTATGAGAGCCCTATCTTACTATCTATAAACACTAAGTCAAGCCTATAATTACACAAGATCCGGCAGTGGTCCGATGCCTTCGGCATCGGACCATAGCCCCCCTCCTTGACACCCCACACCAAAAACTCTTTAATACTAAACACTTTGCTCTTTTGCATAGTTCTTTGGTCATAACAAAAGGAGGATACGATCATGGTACCTTTATTAAAGGTGAGGATCGGTCTAGAAACCACCAAGATCATTCACCACAGATGTGTCAACGCCTTCCCTTTTATCGGCTTGGTGTACATGAACATTGGCACCAAAAAGGTAATCGGCTTGGTCTTTTCGTATAGAAGTATCAGTTCTCAGGCTTATCTTTGCAGTCGTTCATTTGGTCATTGTGTGCGCGCTATTCGTATACTGGAAGTGATCACACAAATACATGTCTGTACCATACAGGACTGCATACAACTGGCCGATCAGGACGATCTCAATATCGATTACACTTTAGCGTTCAATCGTCTGGCAAGAGATATTGGTTCACTAAGGTTAAGTTTGATCCTTGATGAGGTTTTTAAAACAGAACTTACTGTACCAAAACTTCAATTACTCAACCCTACCGAACAATAACCATTCTTTTATTCAAAAGGATGGTTATTTTGCTTTTTAATAATTTAGACATACAATATCCTTTATAAATATCTATGCCTGAACTACCTGAGGTCGAAACTGTTCGTTTGCAACTTTTGCATAAAATACTCAACAAACCGATCATAAAGGTGGAGGTTTTTCATGGTAAGACCACCGGACACGATAAGAGTATTGAGAAGGTGTTGGTGGGCAAAGAGATCGCTGATATTAGACGAGTCGGCAAATTACTTATCTTTGATCTAGCAAAAGAGTCTGACCTGTTCCTGCTGGCCCATCTGAAGATGACCGGACAATTCTTCTACGTCGACCAAAAAGAAATTGTTGGCGGTGGTCATGAACAATCCTCTGCCGATAGTCAAGATTTACCTCATAAACACACCAGAGTAGCCATCCACTTTAAAGATAAGTCAGTCCTCTATTTCAACGACATGAGACTGTTTGGCTACATGAAGATCGCTAATGCCAAAATGGTGGAACAAGCCATTGCCCGCTTTGGTCCGGAGCCGATAAAAGCTGATTTTGATCATGAAAAATTTTATCAGATCTTAAAAAAGCGCAAGACTTCCATCAAAGCAGTGCTATTGAACCAAACGCTGATCGCCGGCCTTGGTAATATTTATGTAGACGAAGCTTTGTTTTTGGCCAAAGTTAGGCCTACCCGCCTTGCCGATCAAGTAACCAAAAAAGAAGCGTTCGCTATCACCAAAGCAGCCGGAGATGTGATGAATCAAGCCATTAAATACGGCGGTACCACCTTTCAGCACTTCTCCGATACCGACGGTGACGCCGGAAACTACACCGACCTCCTCAAAGTCTTTGGCAAACAAAATACCCCCTGTCCGGTCTGTGGTACTCTAATAAAGAAGATCAAAGTGGCAGGGCGCGGTACACACTTTTGCCCTAAGTGTCAAAAATAAAATTTATGCAAGTTGATATTGAAAATAGTTGGCAAAAAGCCTTGAAAAAAGAATTTGATAAACCATATTTTGCGGACCTGACCAAAAAGGTGCGACAAGCTTATTTGGATGAAGTCATCTATCCTCATCCTAAAAACATTTTTAACGCTTTTTCTCTCTGTCCTTTTAGTAAGGTAAAGGTGGTGATACTGGGTCAAGACCCGTATCATGGACCGGGTCAGGCGCACGGTCTTTGCTTTTCTGTACCGGATAGTGAGAAGATCCCACCTTCCCTAAAGAATATCTATAAAGAGATCAAAAGTGATATCGGGAGTGAAATACCGCAATCAGGAAATCTAGAGAGATGGGCCAAGCAGGGGGTGTTGCTTTTAAATGCTACGCTGACGGTGCGAGCCGGCGTAGCCGGCTCGCACCAAGGCTTAGGCTGGGAAACTTTCACCGACACCATTATCAAAACCATCTCCGACCAAAAAGAACACGTGGTCTTTTTGCTCTGGGGAAAGTACGCTCAAGCCAAAGCTAGTCTGATCAACAGCGAAAAGCATCTTATTCTCACCGCCCCGCACCCTTCTCCCCTTTCCGCTCACAATGGCTGGTTTGGCAGCAGGCATTTTAGTCAGACCAACACTTATCTAAAAAAACACGACCAAAACCCAATTGAGTGGTAAGTTATTTATATAATTAAAAACCGGAAGACACGTGTCTTCCGGTTTTTTTACATAATATTTAGATTCACAAAAACCGGTTGTGGCTTTTTAATTTTTGAAGCATCTTCTATTTTATCAAGTTTTACACAAAAGACTGTAGAATTTAACTCATTGTCGATATCTCTTGTTTCGTCTGTAGATAGATTATGATCTTTTTCTTGAAGTAATCTTTTTAATTGATCATCCTGCTTGAGGACATCATTGGCTTGATGCTTACTGGAAGCGACGATGAATGCTGACTTACCTACTCCTTTATTCATGTTGTGGCTATATGCATAAACGCACACATGAAATAATTTTTTGTCAGGATGAGACACTTTAATCGAAGACTGATTGTATCTGTCTACAATAACAACTTTAAAACCATCAGTTTGATCAATATGAGTGTAGAAATCGATGTTAAAAGTAGAAAATATACCGCACCACTCTTCTTTTATTGTAGATACAAGATCTTCGATCTTGTTAGCTACCGCATAGAAGGTTCTATGGTCCCAAGAGTGATCTTTATCAAGACGTCCGCTTATTGTTACCGCAAATAACTTAAAGTAGTCCATAATTTTCTCCTGTGTAAATTTATGTACAGATTACCCAACTAGTATAGTACAAAAAAAGTATTCTTAATCAAGTTTGAAGTTAAGATAGGCTTATAAAAGGCCGGAAACTTACGTTTCCGGCCTTTTTTGAGCTTTAGATCAAATGGAATCCTTTAATGATAATATCTGGATATATCTCGCTTCCCTCTCTCACTTTTTTTAGTCTGATGTAAACATCTTTATGCTTTTTAAACTGATTATTAACATCTATTACATCATCGCAGGCTGCACCTTGTATACAGTACTTATCATCGACATGAGGACGACAATGTTCGTCTTGAAGCAACTTTTCATCAGAAAAGAACGAGTCTGTCTTCGCGATGGATTTTGCCTTTTCCACGTTACTGGCTACCACCAGAATTTTTTTGTGGATCTCTTCAAAAACACCAGCTTGATAGCCCCCTAAATTTATAAAGAAAAGATGTTTAGCATTCTCTTCAATATCATCCACAGTGGGAACAGATCTATTTTCTACTATCACATCATAGTCTCTGATCTGTTCGACACACATGTATGCGTCAATGTGTAAGTAGAGGGCATTCAGCCACAACGCTCTAATATCATCATATAAGTCTTCCAGAGTTTCACCAACACAGAAGCACACGTCGTGTTGTTCAATGTTGCGATCTTCAGTCCTGGCACCTAAAAGTACAATAAATAACTTTAAACTCATTTTTAACTCCGTAAATATAGTTGATCCGATTAGAAACTATATGAATCACTTGAATTAGTCAACCGTACAAGCCTCGCTCCAAACACCAAGTTTCGCTTCTCTGGCTTTTACTTCGACCGTTTCCAGTTGGTCAGACATCTTGGTGTCAGGGTAATAACGCTTGGTTTTGGCGGCTCCGTTTTCTACCAAAGTTTCATTTACAAACACATCATCAACGTAAACATAACGCAACAACCGGTCGTATTTGTCGGTCTCACTCACATCCTTCTCAAGTCTTACCTGCTTCCCCAGCACTAAGTCTTTATTTATTTCCGTAGCTTCTCTAGCAAAACATTCTTCCGGTGAATCTTCATGAGACAACTCTGGCGTATCAATTCCAATATATCGCACCCTTTCTACTTCCCCGTTAATCTCCACCTCGATCGTGTCGCCGTCTATCACTTTTACCACAGGAAACTTTTCAATTGTCTTTGAAGTGTCTTCTGTCAGTAGCTTGGATCCATGGTTTTTAAGTAGGTCTGCACTTAAAAATGAAAAAACAAAAAAGGAAACGGCAGTAAGTAGCAGAACCAGCTTAGATCTAGACATGGTTAGATTATTAATTTAAAAATAACAAAAATCAACGTCCTTGAACGCGTAAATCCATAAAACACCTATTAAAAATAGTCTATCCTGTAATACCGGCCCAGTAATAACCTAGCGAAAATACTCCCAATAACACAAAAGAGCCTGTGATTATTGCTCCGGTTGATAAATTTTTCATAATGTAATCTTAATTTGTAAACTATAATTAATTATAGCATCACCAAAATCCAATTACTTTTTAAAAGTGTATAAATAATCCCTCCTATCTATGTTTCTTTTAGAGTACTTCCTATGGCTCTGGCATCGATCCTTCCGGTTCGTAAAATCTCAATTTTTTCATCAATAATTCTAACAATGGTCGATCCTGTCTCACGCCGAGGACCATCATCATAGATCTTGGTTATCGTTTTGGCTTTATCGCCAAACTGGTCAAGTATTTCCGGTACGGCGGCGGCGGTAACTTCTCCGCTAGGGTTGGCGCTGGTAGAGGTCAGGGGTGCATCGTACTTTTGCATAAAATCAGCGATCACTTTTTGTGCTACCTCGTCAGAGGAAATACGAAAACCAAGCGTACCGTCAGGAGCCAGAAATTGGCGCGGGACTTCGTCCCGCGCCTTTAAGACCAAGGTCAGTGGACCGGGTAGGAACTTGGCCGCCAAAAGCTTCGCTTTTGGCGGCACCTCCCCCCACCGCTCCATATCCGCCAAATCGCGCACCAACACACTCACCGCCTTATTTGCCTCCCTGCCTTTCAGTCGGTATAATTCCCGCAAAGCATTTTCATCAAAGGCATTTACACCCAGCCCGTAAATGGTTTCTGTTGGATAGAGGATTATCATGATGAATAAAATAGCATAATCTAAGTATATGGAAAGATATTCAAATTACCAAAAGCCAAGTCAGGAAAAACCCACTTTCAATGCTGAGGTTTTTAGTGACGAGCACGAGAAGATGGTGATGTTAAGAGCCTATGAGAAAGCTCAAGAAATACTGGAAAGTAAATCTCTTAAACCTGAGCAGTTCTCAGACACCTATTCAGAAAAACTACTTACAAAATGTGAAGAGGACGTAACTAATTGCGAAAAAAACTTCGCAGAAAAAGACGAGTCGGAGTCTTTTGCTATACGTGTAGAAGTTTTTGGAAATACTTTGGAAGCACTTATTTACGACCAGATCAATAATAATGAAATTTTCGGTGGTGATGTTCGCAGTGTAATGACAGCTAAATATGACGATTATTTTGCCGGAATTGATTCTGTGATTGAAAGACGAGACGAGGACGGCTCAGCACACGTCGGATGTGCCTTAGATGCGACAT
>CAYGKU010000037.1:0-11088 GCA_964350745.1 uncultured Candidatus Saccharibacteria bacterium
TGTATTGAGTGGTGGTTGCTTGGTTTTGTGTTCTATTATTTGCTTGGTGGTTTTCTGTTTTGTCTGTGGTTTTTTCTTGGTCAAACAGCATAAATGCCAAGCCGGCTATAACCGCCAATGATATAAGGAAGATGATGTGTTTTTTGTTCACAAAATATTATTTACAATCTTATGAGTAAAATTATTACTCAATAATACCTATATACTCGTAAGAACTATAACAAGCACCTACACCATGTCCGCCCTCCGATTTTTTCTGAAACTGTAGAGATATGGGGTCAACAACAGATGACTGTATTACCACCCTATCTTTCTCCGGTATCTCATGCCAAGGAAGATTTAACAATACTCCACCGGTCTCACTCAAGGAATACACTCCATTGCCACGCTTAATACGATCAACAATTGACAGAACTTCTTCATTAAACGGTTCTTTAATTTCAATTATGTGACATATACCATTTTCATCAATACTTTTACTATATTCAAAATCTCTGTCTGGAACATTATAGTCAATAATCGTGTATGTTCCCGTAAACACAACTAGTCCAGAAATTGGTTCGGACTTCTCATCATCAATATTTATAAGGTCACCATCATAGATACTTGTTGTATGTTCTTCAACTTCATTTAAAGTTATGTGATTAAAAATCACAACAAATAATCCCATAATAATCACGACCACTATAATATAAGATATATATACTTTATTCATGGTGAAAACCGTACCATAACAGTATATAAAAAGAAACCTCTCAGTTAGGTAACCAACTGAGAGGTTAAAACTACTCTTACTCCGATTCTATCAGCTCCACTGTCTTAAGAATTTTGGTGAAGAGAGCTTCGGTTTCTTCGATATCGGCGGTTTGGGGAGGGTAAAATACCACCTCTAAACTACCAAATGTTTTAGACTGGGCTATATATATATATTGTAGGTTCTCCTCAAAATAATTATCATTTAATCTATATGTATACCAGTTGTCTAATAGATTAGTTTCAAAACAAGTATCCTTATTTGCAGCTATGGAACATCTATCACCATAACGGTCATGATGGAAGGCACCATAAAATAAATCAATATAATACCCTGACTTAATCACATAATCATCATCACCTTGAAGTTCGGTAGCAATTATTTGATTATAATCGTCGGTTTTAAATGTAGATACAGAACCTTTAGAGAAGGTGTTAGTCATCCCCCACTCTCTCGGTACCCCAAACCTCACAGTCCCACTAGCGATAATAAACTCTTCAAAGTCTTCCGGTAGTGGAGTTAGTTCACTATATTTCTTGGGTTTTACCTTTGGTATCATGTAGTCTTCTCGGTCGTCTTTTTTGGTGGTAGTTGCTTGATTTTGCACGTTTTCTTTTATTTGTTCTGTGATTTGGTGGTTTTCAGTATTGTGGTTGATTTGTTCTTGATCGAACAGCATAAATGCCAAGCCGGCCATGACGGCTAGTATGATGAGAAAGATGATGTGTTTTTTGTTCATGATGGAAACCGTATCACAACCAAGTATAAAAAGAAACCCCATAATCAGTTACCTGATTATGGGGTTTTTAAAGAACTACTTACCTGCAAAGAACTATATTAGCTGGTCCATGTTATACCAAGCTTGCTCATCTTGAAACCAAACACCAACAACACCTATATAGGTCTCACTTCCATAAGGACTTTCGACTGATACGGTACCGTTAGAGTTTTCGGTAAAAGTAAAGTTACTACGATGAGAGTTTGGTCCATGATAATCAACCTGATCAGGACCATCACCTCCGACGTAGATGTCATTACCGAGACTACCGATAAAAGTACCGTGACCATTGCCGTCGACAAAAAGATCATTGCCATCGGCGCCGGTCATGACTCCATCGAAGTTGCCATCGGAATTGGTACCGGGTACGATATTGTACAAGCCATCACTAAAGTTAATCCTTTCCACACCATCCAAAATATCAACTCCGTAATCAATATTGTATACGGAGATAACACCGTCGGTGTGTAGCTGGGTACTAAACTCAGCTATCGGTTTATCGTAAGTGATGGTATCGATACCATCGTCACCAATATAATGATTATCACCACCTTCACCGGTGAAGTTATCATCGCCATTGGTACCAATATTCGGATCAGCTGATACTGGTAACGGTCCGATAAAGTCAATATTACCTAAGCTTGTAGGCTGTTTGTTAATACCGTCACCCACCGGCACATCACCCAGTCCGATTAGGTACACCGCTGGTATAGCTACACCACCCTCTTCAGGATCTAGAGTATTAGTAACAACTCTATGTAGAACATCCTCATCTCCACTTTTTGTTTTAGCTTTATCACCTTGCCACTCAATACCATTACCACGGTAAGTATCCGTCCCAAAAGAAACATGGATATGCTTACCCTGCACAAACCCAGTCGCTCCCACAACTCCTAAAGGAGTACCTGCCTCCACATGAGCATCCTTCCAGTTGTCTGGAAACTGTGCCGCAATAGAGCCGGCCTTGGCGTGAGCGTAGGTCAGGTATACATCATGCTTTTGTCCATTTATAGTGGCTTTTTGGTCAAGTAAGATGGTTATAGAATTACCCAGTCCACCTGGACCGTTACCGGTAGTGTTGTCTATATAAGAAAACACTTTACCGGAAGCTTGGGCGTAGAAATATGGATCAACTCCCGGAGTTTGTAAATAGCCTCCTGTTAGATTGTAGTCTAGGGATACTTCTTGGTGACCGAACGACGATGATCCTGTTGAAGTTAGTTTTCCTTCCGTAACATGACTAGTCATAGTCTTGTCTTTACCATCACTCATACCCTGTACCACCTGCCAGCGATGTCCATCAATAGCCAGTGAGTCGAAAGGTTGCCCTATGACCACCTTACCATCAACGGTATCGTTGATCCTTAAAGCAAACTCGGAAAAACCCGGTCTTTCTAGGTCTTCCCTTGTCCACTCTACCGGCGGGGTATAAACACCAAACTCCTGCTTATCGATCCTAATACCCTTATTCACTTCATTTTGCACAGAATCTAAAGCCGGCAATTCACCAACGCTGGCATAAGCAGTACTAGCAGAAAACCAACTAACCGCACTCAAAAAACTCTGTGAGAGCAAACCTCCAACCGCCTCCATGGTTTTACCCAGAGAAGAAAGTAGGTTGTTTTCGCTCACAAAACTAGCAGCTGAAGTGGTGCCTACCTCCGCTTCCAGCTTATTAAAAGCTTCTGCATGCGTAGCCAGATCAGCTTTAGTAATAGCCGGAGTTACCTCCCATGTTGCGACATCAATTATTTTCAACATCACCCTATCGTTAGCAAGAGTGGCTCCTTGTACGTTACTGATTCCTAGTTCAAACAATTCCTCTGCCCAATCTACCTCGTCTGGGTTTTGAATAGTTTTTACCGGAACCGCTACTTTGGTTTGACCGGCTGGTATCGTGAAGGTTTTATCGATAAACCCTTCATAATCTCCACCACTACCCAGTACATTAGCTTGATTGTACGTGCCTTTGTACGTAGTGGCAGTGAAAGTAACGTCGTGACCGACGGCTTTATCCAACTCCGCGTAAGAAGTGGTGTAGTCGGCTTCTTTGGTGTCACTTCCGGGATAGAGAGTTAGAGTAGGTAAAGTTGTCGTATTTGGCGTGGTGTTACTCACCGTACCAACAGCATCACCATCGGTAATGACCGCGTCTTCATCATAGTTGAACAACTTAACATCAACCCTTTTGTCACCCAACTCATCATCCACCAAGGTTCTGATAGGAATTTTAACTGAAGTATTACCAGCTTTAATCACTCCTTCAACCCACCAGTCATCTGTGACTATACCGGCGGTAGTACTGGCTTGTACTTGCAGAAAAACTTCTACGTCGTGAGGTACCGGGTCTTCAGCTCGTACTGTGAAGTTGAGGCTTGCGCCTTCGTCCGCGCTGGTGTTGCTTACTTTGAGTTTGATCTGCTCGATAGTATCGAGAATAGTCACAAACCCTCTTCCTTGACCCACGCCGGTGTCAGCTATGGTTATGGAAGACGGAAAAACATCGTCCACCCATAAGCCTACTGCTTCTTGTCCTTCGTTTTCGGTACCGGCGTTGTATGTTTGCACGGAAATTTGGAATGCAGTGTTTCCGGCAGGAATCTCATAAATACGATCTTCGATCCTTTCATAATCTCCGTCAGCACTCGAAGCACCACCAGAGAACGTGGTAGATGCCCTGAAGAA
The DNA here is from genome assembly GCA_964350745.1 of uncultured Candidatus Saccharibacteria bacterium. Classification (GTDB taxonomy): domain Bacteria; phylum Patescibacteriota; class Minisyncoccia; order Phycocordibacterales; family UBA918; genus OLB19. The sequence goes on from CAYGKU010000037.1 coordinate 4,218, forward strand.
AACACTTTCGGGTATTGGTTCGGAAAGATTGATGGTAAAGATAGCTTTCTCTCCTTCCCGCACCGTACTGCCAGGTGTTACTGTTAATGTGGCCATAGTAGCCCTCCTTATATATGTATTTGATTTCAAAGAACGGACAAGGAACTTGTCCGTGGTGAAGATTAGCATATTAAGATGAGTAGAGAAAGATTGTGGCTTTATTTTTCCTCATAATATGCTATAACGAAAGCTACAAATATAACCTTAATTCCATGATAACCATCAACACCCCCAAAGACTATCTAAAATTTGTATTAGCCACTTTTATCATTTCTAGTGTAGTCTGGCTAGTGATTGATATATACAACACTTATCAAGAAAACTACAGTGATTTTGATGAAAAAGAAGAATGGATTACCTACACCAACAACAATTACGGTTATGAGATTAGTTATCCTGAAAGTGTGGAGTTTGTTAGGAGTTCTGAGCTTGGACATCCTAAAGCAAAAGAAGGAAAAGAAGATCAGGCAGTATTAATAGGTGATTCTAGTGGCATATATATAAAATGTTTGCCGGAGCCAATATCGACTACATAGCAAACAACATTGACGAACTACGTGAAGGATATGAGAAAGTAGCAATACCACAACTAATTAATGGTCAAGCAAAAGAAGGTTTGAATCTCAAGGAGAGTGACTTTACTATCAATGAAATCGTATTTAACGGAAGACCTGCTATAGAAGTATTAAGTCCGCTTAGTTACAGAGTGCTAATGTTTGACAGTAAGGGAAATGTTTTTCACATAGGAGTAGCCAACGGCTACACCGGCGCCACTACCACCTCCAAAGACCGCAATACTCGCGCCATCATGGAGACGTTTCGGGTGTTGGATTAAAGGTGTCTCTTACAGTATAAATAGGTAAAATATAAATCTGTCTATAGTTTATGTATTTCTATTTATAAAAACACAGGCCCGACTTTTTGTTTTGAAAAAACAAAAAGTCGGGCCTTTGACTTCTACGATCCGATCAACCAGAGCAGTGGTGAGATGATCGCCTCAGCCGCCCACATCGCGTACTCCGGCGAAAAAAGACCCAGCCAAGCAACAGTCGACACAATTGACCCAAGCATGGCTACACACAAATAAAGAACAACAATCATTCCCATAAAGTATGTAACCACCGAAATAGTACTTCTTTGTCTTTTTATGTTAGCCGTTTCCAAAACACTGAAAAAAGCTGAAAATAAAATAATACCAAACAGCAACGTCAGTCCAATAACTATCTGCATTTTACACTCTCCTTGTTTTGGAAAAACTACCTCCATAATAATAGCACAAAAACTATCTTTTGGCAAATGAATGATTTGTTCGTATACTTATAATATGAGTAACACCCTTAATAAGATAAAAAGAATCATTCCCGCCCCACTACTAAACCTCATCAGGCCGGCTTATCATTTTTGCTTGGCTTTCTTAGCCAGCGTTCGGTATCGTCACCCTTCAAAGGATATTATGGTCATAGCTGTCACCGGGACCAAAGGCAAGTCCACCGTCACCGAGCTTATAACCCGTATCTTGGAAACCAATGGCCACAAAGTAGCTTCCCTTTCTACCATCCAGTTTAAAATCGACGACCAGGTAGAAAGAAATCTATTTAAAATGTCCATGCCAGGCAGATTCTTTGTCCAAAGATTTTTGAGACGAGCGGTGAGGGCCGGTTGTACTCACGCCATTATTGAGATGACCTCGGAAGGTGCCAAGCAATTTCGCCATCGCTTTATAGAAATAGACGCTCTTATCTTTACCAACCTCACTCCCGAACACATCGAATCACACGGCTCCTTTGAAAAATACAAACAAGCCAAACTCTCTATCGCCAAGCAAGTGGAAGTTTCGAAGAAAATACCGCGATACATCGTTGCCAATATTGACGACGAACATGGTCAGGATTTCTTAAATTTCAAAGTGGAAAATAATCTCCCCTACTCCCTCAAAGACCTATCACTTCATTCTCTTCACAAAGATAGTATTAGTCTGGTATTTTCTGATGCCACCATTCGCGTACCACTGATCGGTCTCTTCAATGTATATAATGTCTTGGCTGCCATCACCTTCACCAGAGCCCTCGGTGTACCGATGCGAACGATCGACAAAGCCCTCCGCGACATTCCAAAGATCGCCGGACGAGTAGAACTGTTCCCCAGTCCTAAGAATTCACCAAAGCAAATCACGGCCGTGGTCGACTACGCTCACACTACCGACTCTTTAGAAAAACTATATCAAGCCTTTCCTTCGGTTTCCAAGGTTTGTGTTCTCGGCAACACCGGCGGTGGACGCGACAGCTGGAAGCGTCCGGAAATGGGAGCGATCGCCGACAACTACTGCGACCACATCATCCTCACCAATGAAGACCCCTACGATGAAGACCCGCAGGAGATCGTTGAACAAATGGCCAAAGGTATTCAAAATAAAGACAAACTGGAGATCATTATGGACAGGAGAAAAGCGATCAAACAAGCTTTGCGCAAGGCCCCTAACGGTGCCTATGTACTGATCTCCGGCAAAGGTACCGACCCATACATCATGGGCCCACGAGGCACCAAGACTGAGTGGAGTGATGCCAAAGTAGTAGAAGAAGAATTGGCCAAACTGGATCATGGAGAAATGGATTAGTTGGCCTAGTGAACATAAAAGGTCCGCGCCGTAGGCGCGGACCTTTTGCGTTCACCTTCTCTCCCAACCAAACCTCTCACCCTCGATACAAAACCACCCCGGCTGATACCGACACATTCAAAGACTCCTTCTTTCCTCGCATGGGAATTTCCAAAATTACATCCACTGCATCCAAGACATCCTTAGGCAACCCCTCAACTTCCGCTCCCAGAATATAAGCCACCGACTCCGGCACCACAAAGTCCGGCAACGACACCGCTCTCTCATCGAGCTCCACCGCCACTACCGTCACTCCTTCTGTTTTAAGTTTTTTAATAAGCACAAAAATATCATCAACACTTTCCCAAGGAATAAAATCCTCCGCTCCTAAAGCGGTTTTGTGTATCTCCGCAGACTTACGACCAAACCTGTCCTTGGGAGCCGGCGTACGATCGGTAAGATAAACCTTACTCACCCCCGCACCATCGCAAGTTCTAAAAATAGCACCCACATTATATTTACTGCGTATATCGTGTAATATCACTTGCTTCATACGTGATACACTATCAAAGAAACCATGCTTAATCCATTCCCAATTCAATACCTGGCCTTATTTGCTTATTTTATTTTGCGTGTATTTGTGGGACTGACTCTACTCTATCTAGGAAACAAGCACTGGGAAAATAGACACGAGCTATTTAAGATCAGTATCCCAACCCTTCCTTTTGCGGAGTCTTTTGTGCAAGTCGGCACCTACACCCTTATCGCGACCGAAGTCATTATCGGACTAATGTTTGTCGCCGGCTTCTTCACTCAGATCGCCGCTCTGGTATTGATCATTATGTCGATCAAAATGTTGGTGTTCTCTAAGTATCTCAAACACCCCTCCATACCAAGCCGTTTATCATACACTTTATTCTTAGCTATTGGTATTTCCTTGTTCATTACCGGCGCCGGTGTTTTGGCATTTGATTTACCGATATAATATGGTAAAGTGTCACCACCAAAACACATGCGCCTTTAGCTCAGTTGGTAGAGCAGCTCCCTTTTAAGGAGACGGTCCAAGGTTCGAGCCCTTGAAGGCGCACAATTACAAAACCTGCCATCTGGCAGGTTTTGTAATTGTGCGCCTTCAAGGTGCAGCTCAACTCTACTTTTTGAATAAAAAGTAGAGTTGAGCGTTGCACGGCTCGAAAAGGTTAGTCAGATATTTTGGGAATACCTGGACCAAAATATCGACAACCTGTACTGCTCGTGTAAGGAGAGAGATCCCTTGAAGTGAGGACAGCGAACATTTACTAGAATTTGAACGAAGTGAAAAATTATACTTAGTGATTCGTGACCACAAAAAACTAAATGTGTTGTTCTTCATTTGCACGGCTCGAAAAGGTTAGTCAGATATTTTGGGAATACTTGGACCAAAATATTGACAACCTGTACTGCTCGTGTAAACAAGTTTTCTTGAACTGCATTCGAAGCTTAAAAGAAAATAAACTTTCTTTTAACTTCTCATTTGTTCAAGTAAGGAGAGAACCTTTGAAGGTATGATGACCGCCTAACGAACGAATCCCGTTTTAATATAAAAAACTCTTGCAGTTATGTTTAGCATGACCACAAGAGTTAACTTACTACTTAGTAGAAAGAAATACCATCTGACACATAGATAAAGTTTTTCCATCCTTATCTACAAATGTGGCCGATATAGCTCCCTTAATAATTTTTTCATCACGATGCACAATCTCCATATTGACACTCAAGTCTAAGCTAGTGTCTAGCGGAGTTTCTGCAAAGTAACTTCCCGACTGCGAAAGAACTCTCATTTTTGGATAAAGGAGACCTTTTCTCACTGCTAGATATGCAGCATTCCAAATTGCGAACATTTCGTGTGCAACATTTACATGATCACGATCAACCAGTGAAACGTCATCACCCGGAGAAAAAACAACCTCTCCATGAAAAGATGACTTGTTTCCAGATATATTTATTTCCCCTGTTCGCACAAAATGTGGACGTGGAGTACCTTGCAAATCAATTGTTTTCATAACACACCTCCATATCAGACTACAACATAATCACCCGTGTAGTTATCGGGCATAATCAATATTAATCAGCAACTTAAAATTGAACACTTAGTGATCAGTGAAATTCAATACAACACCTTACATCATTGACAATACTGCTCAAATAATGATATTTTGATGACAAACTATGTCGTCAAATACAGATTTACAAACAGGACTACAAAAGGTTGGGTTAAGTGAACAAGAATCATTGGTGTATCTTACATGTTTACGCAACCCTAAAATGACACCCACAAAACTGTCAGCAATCACTAACATAAAACGTACCAGCCTATACCCTATCCTACAGCAACTTCTAGATAAAAATTTTATATACAAAAAAGTTGTCTCAAGAAGCAAATATATTTTTGCTTACCCACCCAAACACGCGATGCAATCGGTCAGCAAAAATGCCCGGACCCAAGCTGATGATATTGGAAAAATAGCTGAAGCACTTGTTAAAAAACTGGAATCAAACACAGAACAACTCTCATTAGAAGTAAACACTGACATGCTCTTTCTGGCAGGCGAACCAGGAGTACGGGAATTGGTAGATAAAATACTCGATGAGAAACAAGATATTTACTGGATTGGCCCTTCTAAAATGTTTGTTGGTCTTGATGAAAAACAACAGAGAGAATTGTTCCAAAGATTATCTGTAAAACGTATGGATAACGGCACGACCGCCCACGCCATGACAGACAAAGATTTTATGAAAAGTTTTTACTTTCATGGAGGAAAAGAAACCTTTAGACAACTTCGTACTATTGATATAGAACCGTCACTTAACGCTATGATTGTAGTAACAGGGAATCTGTGTGGTTTTGTAAAATTATCTGAGAAAAAACCAAAAGCAATTATCTTTCGAGATAAAGAATATGCTGATATTTTAAAATTTACATTACGTATGCTATGGCAAGGTCTAAGTAAGTAACAGTATGACTCATACACAAAATCTTGAAACTGGCAGTAAACTACCCCTCAAATTTCCCCTCAAACCTAGGCAGGTCATCACTTATCTCATACCAAGTAGCCATATTTGCCACAAAAGTGTGACGAGATGCTTTTTTGTCAAAAGGTGTATCAAGAGTTCCCAGTCTAATTCTCACCGAATTTGGCAACCAATCTTTTTTAGTATAAATCGGTGACCCACAATTGGAACAGAAGAATCTGTGAGTTCCTTGACTCGACTCATACTCAGTCAAATAACCCTTGGAGTCACTTATCTTAAAATTCTGCAACAAAACTTCGGCATTGGCAGAGAAAGCAGTACCACTCGCCTTACGGCATTTAGAACAATGACAATAACCATAGTCATTAGCGTCTCCCGCAAATGAGTAGGTTACCCCACCACACAAACAACTTCCGTGATATTTATTCATGACAATATTATACCTAACCACGAATTCCTAGAAAAACCCACAACACTTGGCAAAAACATCACGTATGCTAAACTACACCAATAGTATGATTAAAACACGCAACTCTAACGACCTACCTATGAGCACCACACGAAAAACTATTACCATCACCGACAAACAAGATAACTGGATTAAGGAACAAATAACTAACGGTGAATTTACTAATGATAGCGAATACATCCGTGACCTAATTCGTCGCGACCAAGCCAATAAAGCTAATCTTGAAGCTATTCGTGTCGCTCTGATTGAAGGTGAACAAAGTGGCGAACCACAACCATTTGATGTTAAGCAGTTTAAAAAAGAGATGCTTGCCAAACATGGAAAACAACAAAAATGAATACCGACTTACACCAAAAGCTAGGAATGATATGGAGTCTATCTGGTTGTATTCACTAGCAGAGTGGGGATTAAGTCAAACCGAACACTATATTGAAGACCTAACCTCAGCTTTTGGTTTTTTGGCCACAAACCCAAAAGTAGGCAAAACCTGCTACAGCATCCGCACCGGATATAGAAAATATTTTGTCACTCGCCATATCATTTATTACCGCGAGACAGATTACGGTATTGAAGTCATACGTGTTTTACACAACAGAATGTTAGCTCCAAAACACCTATAATTTTTTTATAAACTCAGTATTATTTAAAATAATCCATGCTTTAAAGCCTGGATTCTTTCCAACCAAACCCCATGCTACAATACCCCCATATGTATGTACTATTTGATATCGGGGGCACCAATACCCGCGTAACGATCA
>CAYGKU010000038.1:0-422 GCA_964350745.1 uncultured Candidatus Saccharibacteria bacterium
TAGTTCCGAATCTGCCCCTTTCCTAGGGCAGATTCCTGGAACAAGCGACGTTAGATAATTGACTAAGGAAACAAATAAGGAATCTGCTACGCCAAGCGAGTTTATATTTTGAATAGAGTCTAAATATTTTCCTGATAGCAGGCACAATGGTCAGGATTTACCCAAGGGCAGAACAAATCCTGACATAAGTAAATTATAATCGCTACGCTCATTAATTTTACTTATTAGTTTCGACACCAAAGGGAGAAAATAACATATGTGCTCCGCCAAGAAAATCTCAAATTACGACAAATTTAAAATAGTTTTAATTGCGTCCACCCCCCTTTTTTTTCCTGGGACAGACCTGGTTTTTAGTGAACGAAGGGAGTTAAAAACAGGAATGTCCTTAATTGAAATAAAATTTGTATAACAAATAAAAATTA
>CAYGKU010000038.1:432-10868 GCA_964350745.1 uncultured Candidatus Saccharibacteria bacterium
AACAAAACATATTCGATATATCGAATATGTTTTTGTGCTCTGGGGGTTTTGAGACTGTTTCTAAAAAGTCAACTTTGTATTTATCGCCAAGAGCGTATATACTAGCTTGCATTATGTCATTTTTAGATAGATTTTTTGGACCAACTTACGAAAAGGAATTAAAGTCGGTCCAGGGTATAGTTGCCACCATCAACGAACAAGAAAAAGCTTATCAAGACCTTACTTCTGAAGGTCTAATTAAAAAAACAGAAGAATTAAAAGAGCGAGTAAAGTCTGGCACCAGTTTGGATGATGTTCTGGTCGATGCTTTTGCTTTAGTTAGAGAGTCAGCTAAGAGAACTCTCGGTCTCCGCCACTATGACGTACAGCTTATTGGTGGAATTATTCTACATCGAGGCAAGATCACAGAAATGCGTACCGGTGAAGGTAAGACCTTGGTAGGTACACTGCCGGCGTATCTAAACTCCCTCACCGGAGAAGGGGTGCATGTGGTGACCGTCAATGATTATCTGTCTCGTCGTGACGCGGTCTGGATGGGTCAGATATATAACGCGCTTGGAGTTTCGGTCGGAGTGATCAATCACGACGCTTCCTATCTTTATGATCCTACTCACCAAGAAAAAGATGAGCTTCGCGATGAGGTTGGTTCTTATAAGGTCATTTATGATTTCTTGCGTCCTTGTACACGTAAGGAGGCTTATGAAGCTGATATTACCTATGGTACCAACAGTGAGTTTGGTTTCGACTTTTTGCGTGACAATATCGAGTATGAACCGGAAAATCTTCGTCAACGCAAGCATGCGTACGCCATCATCGATGAGATCGATTCTATCTTGATCGACGAGGCTCGTACTCCGCTTATCATCTCAGCGCCGGCCAATGACTCGGAAAATCTCTATGGTACCTTTGCCAACATTGCTCGCAATCTGAAGCCGGAAGAACACTATACTGTGGACGAAAAGATGAAGACTGTCGCTCTGACCGATGCCGGTATAGAAGAGGCGGAAAAGATGTTAGGGATCGAAAATATCTATACTGAGAAAGGTATCAAGTACGTACATCATTTGGAGACGGCGGTACGAGCTAAAGCCATCTTTACCAAGGATAAAGAGTATGTAGTCCGAGATGGTCAGGCTGTCATTGTGGATGAGTTTACCGGTCGCTTGCAACCAGGGCGTCGTTGGTCAGATGGTCTGCATCAAGCGGTAGAAGCCAAGGAGGGTTTGCCGATCCAGCGCGAGTCTAAGACCTTCGCTTCCATAACCTACCAAAATTATTTCCGTATGTATGAGAAGCTTTCCGGTATGACCGGTACCGCTTTGACCTCTCAAGAAGAATTTTTCACCGTCTACAATCTAGAAGTGATACCGATACCGACCAATCGCAAAGTAGCTCGTATCGATCGCAATGACCTTATCTTCCAAAACGAGAAAGGAAAATTCGCCGCTATCATAGCCAAGGTAAAAGAGGTGCATGAGAAGCAACAGCCTATCCTTATTGGTACAGCTTCCATCGAGGCTAACGAACGTCTCTCAGTAGCTTTAGCCGAAGCCGGCATCAAACATGAAATGCTTAACGCCAAGAACCACGAACGAGAAGGAGAGATAATCGCGGCTGCCGGTAAGATCGGTGCGGTCACTCTAGCCACTAATATGGCCGGTCGTGGGGTAGACATCAAATTAGGCGGTCCAGAGGCCACAGAGGCCGAAGCAGGGGCTGTTAAGGAGCTTGGAGGGCTGTTCGTACTTGGTACGGAGAGGCATGAGGCTAGACGTATCGATAATCAGCTTCGTGGCCGTTCCGGTCGACAAGGTGATCCTGGGGAGACCCAATTCTACGTCTCCATGGATGATTCGCTGATGCGTGTCTTCGGGGGCGATAGGGTAAAGAATTTGATGGGTACTTTTAAGATCCCGGAGGATCAACCGATCGAAATGAAAATGCTTTCTAACACGCTTGAGAATGCTCAAACTCGAATTGAGGGCTTTCACTTTGATTCTCGTAAACAAATTTTATCTTATGATGATGTCTTGAACCAACAACGCATCACCATGTACAACAGGCGACACAAGTTGCTGGTAAGTGATGAAGAGGAGATTAGCGCAATGATCGAAGAGGTGAGAATGATCAGTGAGGACGACGGAGCTGTCATTGATTCCAAAATTACCGAACTAGGTGAAGATGTGTTCAGGAATTTGTTCAGACGCTTAGCTCTACAAATGATCGACACGCTTTGGGTCGAGCACTTGGAAGTGATGAGCTACACTCGCTCTAGCGTAAACCTAAGAGCTTACGGTCAAAGAGATCCACTGATAGAATACCGCAAAGAGGGTATTAGGCTGTTCCAAGAAATGCAGCAGGCGGTATTGGTGAGGATAGCTGAAGTGCTACCGAGAGTACAACCAAAAGTGGTGGAGCAAGAAGAAGCCGCCATGAAGCAACAATCAGAACAAGCTCAAGCGTCAGCCGGTAGTACCAACGGGAATTCTAAGACGACCAAACAGCCAGCTAAAACTGATAAGACCTATGGACGAAATGACCTTGTGACTGTCAGTAATGGTAAAGAGACCAAAACCATTAAATACAAAAAAGCGGAACCCTTGATAGCCGCCGGTACTTGGAAGGTGGTTGATAAAAAATAATTAGAAATCTATACTCGATCATATGAAATTATTATCACGTTTGCTTTTGGTAACACTGACACTGTTGGTGGTTGCTAATTACATACCGGGAATATACATAGACGGTTTTTATCCAGCTTTGATAGCCGCGGTAGTCTTGGCGCTGTTAAACTTATTTGTGAAACCGATATTGTTCATTCTGACCTTACCTATAACAGTCCTCACTCTCGGGCTCTTCATGTTGGTGATAAATGGCTTCTTGTTCTGGTTCGCTGCTTCTTTCATCGATGGGTTTGGAGTCGATAGTTTTCTCCATGCGCTTCTCGGATCGCTTATTGTGACAGTGGTCAGTGCGGTTGGTAACAAATATATCACCTAAGATAACAAATAAAACATAGCTATAACGGTCAGAGTGTCAAAATGACAATAATTGTGAAACCCACCAATAAGTCAGGTGGGTTTTGTCATGATCTTTAAGACAGAATAGCTTGTCGTTCTCTGACAGATGGTTACCGCTTATCCGTGAAAAGAGAATATTGATCCCAAACACTCCCTGAGTATGACCGGAGAAGCGTGTGGGTGGATCTAAGAAATTTAGAAGAAAGGTTGTTTTGGTGATTTAGATAAAAGGTCCTTATCTTGGATCAAGGTCAATTTTCTTAAGGGTCATTTTCCAGAAAAAATTTTAAAGCTGTACAGAATGACGGCTTTATGGTATTAAAGTAAGTATGTTTGTAGATCAATTGACCATTTTTGCCAAGGCTGGTGACGGAGGTAATGGTGTTACCAGATGGCGTCATGAAAAATTCAAACCCAAAGCTGGACCCGCCGGTGGCAACGGTGGCAACGGTGGGGATGTTTTTGTGCGCGCGGTCAGAGACGTGAACTTGTTATCCAAATACACCGGTGCCAAAAAGTTTATTGCCGAAAGTGGACAGGCCGGAATGAACGACAGTCGTCATGGAAAAAATGGTGACGATCTCATTATCGACGTTCCTGTCGGGTCCGTCATAACTGATATTGAAAGAGATCGAGTTTATGAATTGAGTAGAGAAGATCAGATCGAAAAAGTATTCAAAGGTGGAAGGGGTGGTTATGGTAACGAACACTTCAAGTCTTCTACCAATCGCTCGCCGGAGGAGCATGTTCTTGGAACAAAAGGAGAGAGTGGTGAACTCAAGATAGAACTTTCACTGGTCGTTGATGTAGGTTTGGTCGGGATGCCTAACGCCGGTAAATCAACTTTGCTCAACACTATCACAAACGCTCATTCAAAGATCGGTGATTATCCATTTACTACCATAGAACCACACCTAGGAGTGCTCTATGGCTATGTACTGGCTGATATACCTGGATTGATCGAAGGTGCAGCTACCGGAAAGGGGCTTGGGCACACCTTTTTACGTCACGTTAAGAGTACCAAAATGCTCCTACACCTAGTGTCTTTAGAGCATGAGGATCCTCTAAAACAGTATTATACCATTCGGGAGGAGCTAGATAAGTACGACAAAGAATTGAGTGATAAAGATGAGTGGATCATATTTACTAAAAAAGACCTTGTAAAACAAGAATATATTAAGGACGTATTAAATAGTATTGACATAAATGAGAAACGTGTGTTTGTTTTATCTGCTGAAAGCGGTGATGGAGTCAAGGAATTGACCGATGCTTTGATAAAACATTTACGAAGAGAGCAGTAGAGTGAAATTAACTACCGGTTTTTGGCGTCACTTCTTTTGATGACCAATTGAAAAACACTTGCTTAATAAAAATTCTATCTCATTATTAAAGTTTCTGCTTGTGTAGTTAGGTCATCAATCGTAAAATGACACTATCAAGATTGAGTGCGGTAAGTAGTGCTGTGTTCTTTCTTAATTTATCTTATCACTACATTTTTTAACAACAGTTTTTTATGAGCAATACATACAAAACCACCATCGGACTTGAAGTGCATGCCGAGCTGAATACTAAGAGTAAGATGTTTTGTGGATGTAAGAATGATCCACATGACGGTGAACCAAATTCATATATATGTCCGATCTGTACCGGACAACCTGGAACTCTGCCGGTGCCGAATGAAAAGGCGATCGAGATGGTCCTGCTTTTTGGAAAGGCCGTAGGTTCAACTCTGGCGACTTATTCAGAATTTGATAGAAAAAATTATTTCTATCCTGATATCCCGAAAGCCTATCAGATCAGTCAGTATGCGTTCCCATTCCTGACCGGAGGGTCTCTGTGTGGAGTGGAGCTCACTCGCGTGCATTTGGAAGAGGACACAGCTCGCAGTCAGCATGATCACGACGGAGTTAGTTTGGTGGACTTCAACCGCGCTGGAGTACCTTTAATGGAGTTGGTCACCGAACCAGTCATTAGTGATGCCGATACCGCTGGTAACTTTGCTCGAGAGCTACAGCTGTTACTTAGAACCATTAACATCTCCAGCGCTCATATGGAGAGAGGTGAGATGAGGGTGGAGGCCAATATTTCTGTCAGCAAAACTGACACTTTTGGTACCAAGGTTGAGGTCAAAAACTTAAATTCCTTCAAGTCCGTAGAGAGTGCGATTGCTTACGAAGTAGAGAGACAAATATCTCTTCTTGAAAACGGTAAGGAGATCGCCCAGGAGACCAGAGGTTGGGATGAGGTCAAGTTGCGAACCTTTACGCAACGTAGCAAGGAAACCGCCAAAGACTATCGTTATTTCCCAGATCCGGACATTTCCAAGATGCAGGTATCAACCCACCTGCAGTTTTCAGTAGATCGTTTAGCCGAGATATTGCCCATACTGCCCTCAGAAAAGCGCTTAAAATATGGAAATCTCGGTTTGCAGAGTAAACAAATCGAATCGTTAATAAGCACCCCTTATCTTGATGACATTTATTGTGAGCTATACGAAAAATTTTCAACAAAGAGTCCAGAGCTTTTGAAATTGTCCGCTAATTATCTGACTTCGGACGTGGTGGCTTTGGTGGGCGATGATGTTAGTAAATTTAAACTTTCCACCCCTAATTTCGCTGGCCTGATGCAAATGTTGAATTCAGGTGAAATAAACTCACGGGTAGCTAAGGACCTTTTAAAGGAAGTATTGGAGACTGATCAGGATCCACAAGTTATTGCTAAGGAAGGGAATCTCTTGCAGTCCTCAGATCCGGCTGAATTGGTACCGGTGGTCGAGGCTATTATTGAAGAGTTTCCTGATATCGTAACAGAGTATCGTTCTGGTAAGGAAAATTCGCTACAGTTCTTGATCGGCCAAGGTATGAAGAAGACCAAAGGTACTGCCAACCCCGGCTTGTTGTCTGACCTGCTCAAGTCGTCCCTGAACGAGGCAGAATAGTATTTTTTATCAACATATCTCGGGAGCAAACACCATCTACATCGGATGGTGTTTGTTATACTAACAGAAGTATGGACGTCATAAACATTAATGGGAGCGAGTACCAACGCGCCTCGCAGTTAGCGAAAAAATTTAAGTATACTGCTGATTATATTGGTCAGCTTTGTCGTGCTGGTAAAGTTGATGCGCAGTTGGTGGGTAGAAGTTGGTATGTAAACTCTGAATCACTTACCGAACATAAAAAGAATCATTCTAAAAAGAGCCGTTCTCATGAAGATCGTTCATCCGAGAAACCTATAGAAAATAAGCCTGTTACAGTGAAAACTCGGATAGACGTGGAGCCGGTAATAACAAAAAAGGTTATAAAAGTAGCTCGTCAGGAAAAGAACTTTTCAAAGTATATTGATTGGAAGCCGGTCAAGTATTCGGTTGACGAAACCGATCTATTACCTCCTGTACAGAAACAAAAACTATCTCAAGAGATAAAGATAAATTTGGCTGATTCAACTCCGGTTGCTATAAATAAAAAAACCCAGAACACTGTTCTGACACCAGATCCTTTACCTTCTGTGCCGCTTCGGGGTAAGTTAAAAGTATCCTCACTAAATGAATCTTTTGATGATTCGGACGAGATCGAACAAGTGGAAGTGATCCCAAATGACATAAAGTCCAAGAAATCTACCAGTGATCCAAAAACAACAAAAAGACCTGTGTTGAGAGAAGCTGGTGACAAAATTAAAAAAGATGTGTCATTTTCACCAAAAAGTATTTCAGATCCAGCCAAAACCAATAAACCGATTTTAAATAATGGTCTGATCGTAACCAGTGCTTGGCTCTTACTTTCTCTTTCTATTCTGCTCCTGATCATTACTTTATTTTTCAGTTGGGAACAAACTGTGACCACCACTTCATACGAAGCTACGCTTAGATTTTCGGGACTGAAATTTTGGCAATAACTTATCAACATTAGGAACGGATATTTTATCGATATAGCTTTATAATTAAAGCTATAAGTTTATGTCTGGCACCATTGAAATAGACGGATCCTCGTTCGTCACCGTGAAGGAAGCATCGAAGCAAGTTTCTTACTCAAGAGACTATGTTGCACGCCTGGCTCGTGAACAAAAGATCGTCGCTTCTCAGGTCGGACGACAGTGGTTTGTGGACATAGTGTCTTTGAAAAATTTTGCCGAGGTGGCCGAGCTTGAGCAACAGATCAGAAAGAAAAAATTGAGTGACCGGCGTCGTAATGATCTGCGTCTTAAAGAAGATGTAAAAAAATTCCGTGAAAGTTTTGCGGTTAGGCGGTCTCAACGAGATCTAAGAGCGATCGCATCTACGGCCCTGGTTTTGTGTTTGGGGATATTTTCCGGACTGGCTTTGTATAACAGTCATGCCGATGTTTTTTCTAACTCCACTGTCTCCGCCAATATCAGCGCTATAACGGACGTGGTGAGATCATCTCAAAATGAAGTGATGGTACTCAAAGATGATATCTCTCCTAAACAGAACGTGTACTTGGACTATGAACAGATCGACGCGATGTTGGTGTCTTCTGATGCCCTGGACCCTTTGTTTGTTGATGAGAGTGAAGTGAGACCAATGAAAAATACTGAAGAAGGGATCTTTCTTTTGTCCAAAGAAGGAGAGGTAAGGACTGCTGAGCAGGTCGAAGCGCTTTTTTCCGATGAGGTTTCTGTAGAGTTTACTTCGGAAAATGAAGGGGTGGTTTGGTTCGATAATGGTAGTGAAGTGAGAGAGTTTCCGTTTGTTTCCGTGCCGGCAAGTGAGGTGGTGGAAGATGGGGTAAGTAAACCAAACACATCATCGTAGTTTTTATTATGTCAGGATCTTTATACAACAAAATAAAAATTCTAATGGCAGCGTCGCTGGTGTTCTTGGTATTTTTCTTTGTCTTTGTTGATGCTCTCTTGGCTGCTACTAATCAAGAGATTAATTACCAAGGAAAGCTTACAGATACTTCTGGAGTGGCGGTGGCGGACGGCACTTACAACATGAATTTCTGGCTGATAGCTTCCAGTACGGCCGCTACTTCAACCGCTGTCTGGTCGGAGGCGCGTACCGGTGGTGATCGGGTGCAGGTTACCAATGGTCTTTTTTCGGTGATGCTTGGTGAAGTGTCTTCGCTTGCCGGGGTTGATTTCAATCAAACCCTTTATCTTGGAGTGGAGATCGGTGGTACCGGTGGCACGCCGTCTTGGGATGGTGAGATGAGTCCGCGCAAGGTCATCGGCTCGGTACCGGCGGCTTTTGTGGCGGAGAGCGCCAATACGTTTGACGGTTATGCCACCACTTCCTTTTTGCGAGCAGATGATGCCGACACTATGGAAGCAACTTCCAGCTCGGCGCTTTTGACGCTTACGCAGAACGGATCCGGGAATGTTTTGGATCTGTTTACGTGTACTTCTTCGGTTTTAACAGTACTTAATGGCGGTAATGTTGGCATTGGAACCACTACGCCGACAGCAAAACTTTCTGTTGCCGGAACCGATGTTGAAATAAATATCGGTGGATATTTTGGGTCGGGTTATGGAGCGATCTCTTTAAACGGAACAACCGGAGTAAATACCTACAATTTTCTTAGTGGAAATTCAGTAACAGATAATTCACTTTATATTAATCGGCCGACTGGTGGAAGTATCAATTTTAAAGAGAATAACGGGACTTCACAAATGATGATCTCTACAGGAGGAGATGTCGGTATTGGTACTACCACTCCTGGAAGTAGGTTGACCGTTTCCGGCAATACCTATCTCGAAGGCGGTCTCACTTTGACCGGCGCCTTTAAGGACACCACCAACGCCACCGGCACTTCCGGTCAGATCCTCTCCAGTACCGGCACCAGTACTCTCTGGACCTCCATTTCCGGCCTAGGTTTGGGTGATGGTACTTTCACCGGACTATCTGATGTGTCCGTCTCATCTCTAACCGCCAATCGTCTCTTCTTTACTAACTCCGGTGGTACCGCCATAACTGATTCAGCTGATCTGGTGTTTGATGGTACTAACTTCGGTATCGGCATCGCCGCTCCCACCTCTCGTCTCACTGTCGATTACGACACCAGCTCCAGTACCGGTACTCACAGAAACACTGAAATAATCACCACCTTCAGTCCTTCCACCGCTTCTTACGATTCGACAGCGTACGGTCTTGATATAAAGTTGGAACAAAACGCCACTGCTGATAGCCAGACCGGAGCTTCCGGAGAAGTTGGTTTTGCCAGAAGTCTGTTTTCACGAGTATACGTAAACTCTGATAACGAGCAAAACGATATCTACGGAGCCACCGTGGGAGTTGAATACGACGCCGGTTCTTCAGCCAGTACTACTCACGCTTATGGTTCGCACGGCATGATCTTCAACCAAAGCAACGCCGGTGCTCATATTCAAAATGCCTGGGTGGATTTTTCTGAATTCTATCAGCCGCTTACCGGTACCGCTTCAACGGTGGTGAACTATTATGCTGATGCGGGGCTACTTGGTGGTTTTGTCGATAATATCTATGGATATAAGAACAAAGACCTTTCTTCATACATCTCAGGTGGCACTCTAGGTAATCAATACGGAGCTGTCTTGTTTGGAAATTCAAGACTAGGTAACGACTTTGCTCTCCCAACTCACACTCTTGAAGTGGTGGGTGACTTAAGTATGGAAAGTGAATCCGGTTCCAGCTCTATTAGGTTCAGAGGTAACAAAGCTTTTGAAGATAGAGAAGATGGTTTCCTCAGATACGATCCTGATGGTTCCTTTGCTTCTGGTCTGTGGTTCGCTAACAATTCTCTCAAGATTGGTAGTGGCTATATAAGCCTTGGCGGTGGAGGCGGTACCCATGACGGAAATATTGATATTGACGGATCGACCGGAAGGATCGGTATTGGTACCAGTACTCCTTCGTCAGAGTTGACGGTGGTAGGCGATACTTATCTTGATGGTCCTCTAACTCTCACTAGCGCTTTCAAAGATTCTACTAATGCCACTGGTACTTTGGGTATGATCTTGCAGAGTACCGGCACTAGTACTCTGTGGGTAGCTACTTCATCTTTAGGTATCAGTGGCGGATCCTCAACCTTCACCGATCTTTCTGATGTATCCATCTCTTCACTTACCAACTTAAACCTATTAGGCACCACTGGAGTTTTATTTGGAGGCGACGCTAAGCTTTCTCGAGGAGCGGCCAACAGACTGGACCTAGCTACCGGCGATTCTTTCAACATAGTTTCCGGTTCACTACAATTTGCCGGTACTGACGTCATTACTTCCGGTCGTTTAGCGCAAATGGCCACGGGTACGGAAAGTGCCCCAGCCTTTGCTTTTTCCAGTGACACTAACACCGGTATCTTCAGTTCACTGGCTGATACTCTCAATTTCACTACCGGTGGCACGGAGCGGATGAGTATTGATAGTGATGGTAATGTCGGTATCGGCATCGCCGCTCCCACCTCTCGTCTCACTGTCGAT
>CAYGKU010000039.1:0-10789 GCA_964350745.1 uncultured Candidatus Saccharibacteria bacterium
CACGAGGTTTTTGTTTTAGGAATGGAACCTGGTGCAGTTCAGGGTTGAATTCAAGATAACAAAGTTGCATTTTTTTCAAAAAAAAGCATAATGTATGACATTCGCCATTGGCGATCGACCTGCCACCTTAGCTCAGCTGGTTAGAGTTAAAACAATATGGGATATTGTTTTAAAGTTTTGTAAACATTTACAAAACCCGTCAGCGAAAGTAAGATGTGTGCAATATTATAAGAACACCTGCCACCTTAGCTCAGCTGGTTAGAGCAACGGTTTTGTAAACCGTAGGTCCTCGGTTCGAATCCGAGAGGTGGCTCACTAAAATTTGTATACCTAAAGAACACCTTAGCTCTTGCTGGGTAGAGTTTAAACAGTCTGGGAGACTGTATGAAGTTTAGTTGTGCTGTAAAGAATGAGTCATTTAAATATTTTGACTTAATCATGTATCGATAGTAATATGCGAAGCGGAGTTATGTCTGTGACCAAATAAATTGTTCTGTAGCATCACAACAAAGGAGGTAAAATGAAAAATTTTTCCACTAAAAAATTTTTTACTCATTTTAAAATTGATCTTGGTTTATCTGATAATGAAATTCTACATCTTAACAAGTTTGATCTACCAAAGGAGAGCAATAACATTTTTGTTGATTACTATGGCGGGTCAGACTCAGAGTTGCAAACTGTATTATTTAATTCTCTTGATAAAATCAAAACAAACAGTACCGAAACAAATAATGTCGTTATTAACGTAATAAGTAGAACAGCCAAAAGATATCTGAAAGATATGAATCACGAGTCTATGTGGTTAGCGTTACGAATAACACATCCTGATGATTCTTATGGTGTTCCCAGATGGCACACTGACGGCAGGTTTTTTCTAAGTGATGTACCTGTTTATAAGTTTGTTGTCACCTTAAAGGGTTCTCAGACTCGTTTTGCTAAACTAAAAGATAGAGCAAAATTTATAGCTTTAAGTAGTCAATCTTCGGAAAACGACAGTAAGGAGCAGAGTAGGGAAGATTGGTTTAATAATGATATTGATACCAGAGAACGTATAGGAAGGGTGGTAGAAGAAGTTGCGCTTTCAAGGTATGGTGAGGGTGTGGGTTTTTTAGTTGGACATGAGGATGCGGTAATTCATTCGGAGCCTGATTTAAAAAAGATGCGAATATTCTTTTCTGTGTTAGGGGGTAGTGTGGACCAAATAGAATCAATGAAGAAAAACAAGTAAAAAAACAGCTGTTCAAATTTAACTGAACGGCTGTTAATCTATTATGTTTATATTCAAAATTACGCCTTGCTTAAGGTTGTGACGGTTCACTTCTGCTTAAGCTCAGAGATAATTAGCTCTATAGGGTAAGGAAAATAAAAAAGTAGATCACGGCCGGAAGCTTGCTTCCGGCCGTGATCTACTTTTTTTCACCATACAATGATCTCACTACCTCAAAAACAGGTAATAAAAACCCTTTATTTATCCTCGTAATCAGTATATACTCTCCGTATTATTCTTATATGAAAACTCCTGACCAGTCACACTTGTTGCCCTACGCCAGAAGGGAAGATTTTCACGTGGGTAGAGCTTTAGATCTGACCGGTAAGAGAAGGGCATTCTATCGCTTTTTAGAAATACTCCCAGGGGCGGCTTCGTGGACGACTTTGATCGGAGTGGTCCTACTATCTATCTATGCTCCGTTTGTGGCCGCTTATTTCATTATCGCTTTTGCTCTTAATTGGGTTTTGAAGACGGCCTTTCTTTCTTATCATTTGAGACACAATTGGAAAAGATTACGTCACCACATGTCACTCGATTGGGGGGCGATGATCGATCGTTTTAGTTATGAGCATATTTACCATGTGGTTATTTTGCCGTTTTATAACGAACCGCCCAGTGTGATCGATGCCAGTTTGGAAGCTTTATCCAAAGTAAATTACGACCTAAAGAACATTGTCGTAGTCTTGGCGTCGGAGGAACGAGCGGGAGAACAGGCGGTAAAGACGTGTGCAGAAATGAAAGAAAAGTATCAGAACCGTTTCGGTTTTTTCCTAACCACCACTCACCCTAAAGATACTCCCGGCGAAACTGCCGGCAAAGGATCAAATGCTGCCTACGCTGCCGAAGAAGTTAGGACCAAAGTACTAGATCCGCATGGCATCAGATACAATCACACCCTGGTTTCAATTTTTGATATTGATACCATTTTGTATCCGGATTATTTCAATTGTTTGATCTGGCACTTCATGACTGCCAAACGTCCATTAAAAAGTTCGTTTCAGCCGGTTCCGATCTTCAACAACAACATCTGGGAAGCACCAGCGGTTTCAAGAGTGGTCGCGATGAGTAGTACTTTTTGGGAAATGGTACAGCAGGAACGACCGGAGAGAATGGCTACTTTTTCGTCTCACTCTGTTAGTTTTCAAGCTTTGTATGAGGTGGGTTACTGGCAGCCAAACATGGTTAGTGAAGATTCTAGGATCTACTGGAACCTGATGCTCGCTAATAACGGTGAGTATGACGTTATTCCACTTTCATATCCAGTCTCCATGGATGCCAATGCCACGCCAAAACTATGGAAGACCATCGTACAGATATACAAACAACACCGACGCTGGACCTATGGTGTGGAAAATCTTTGCTACATTCTCTATCACTTTTCTCAAAACAAAGCTATTCCACTTAAGAAAAGAATTACCGTCGCTTTGCAACAGGCCGAAGGCTACTGGTCTTTGGTAACCAATCCGATCATGCTTTTTATCTTGGGTTGGGCACCGATCTATCTGGGAGGACAGGTATTTCACCAAAATGTACTTTCCTTCACGCTACCCATTATTGTGCGAGACTTGTTAATCCTGGCCATGTTCGGTTTGGTGGTATCTTCAATGATTTCACTCACTTTATTGCCGGAGAGACCTCAGTCGGTCAGTAAGTTTTCTAGAGTCGTGATGGCTTTGCAGTGGATCTTGGTACCGATCACGATGATCTTATTTAGTGCTATTCCCGGACTCGACGCGCAGACTAGGTTAATGTTTGGAAAATATATGGGCTTTTGGGTAACTCCAAAAACCCGAAGTCTGTGATAAGGATTAGAACTCAACTCAAATTAAATGGCTAATAAAAACCTTAAAATTCAGAGCGAGAAATAAACTGGAGTTTGAAATGAATATGTATTCATTGAAAACGAAGTGCGATTTCGCAGCCTGAATTTTAGGGTTTTTATAGTCAAACATGTATAATACTGCTATTATTGGACATGCTTACATTTTTTGGTGTTTTAATTTGAGTTGGGTTCTATGCAACCAGTAGTCAAACCATTACCACGTTGGCAAAGGACACTCATATTTGTAGTGTTGCTTTTGGCTTTCTTGCTTAGTTTGCCGGTGTTCGTATTTTACGCCACCGGTTACCGCTATGATTTTTTTGGCGACTCACCGACCATTACCGTTACCGGGGGTCTTTATATTTCGGTGGAGGCTGATGAAGGAGTTATTTATATTGATGAAGAAGAGGTTGATAATGCCAGAATCTTCAGAAAGGCCGCTTATATTCAAGGACTTGAGCCTGGGCTACATCGAGTCCATGTACAAGCTGACGGTTTGCATACTTGGGTAAAGAACCTGGCGGTCTATCCGCAGATCGTGACCGAGGCGGAAGTTTTTAATTTGCCAATTCAGCCACAAGTGCGACCGATAACCAGACTGATAACCGAAAACGACGAGCCGGTCATGCACATCACAAGCGGTACTACCACTCCTCTATTACCGTACACCAAAGCTTCTACCAGTATACCGATCCTTGTCCCAAACAACGTAACTACTTCAACCTATGAGATAAACTCTGAATTCGTTCTACTGGAAGAGTTGTTTGCGGAAAAATCCTCGACCACCTTGGCTCTTAGAGAACAAGAGGAGAAGAGAGAGAAAGAAAAAAAACGATTTGCCTTTGCCACCACTACACCTTCAGTTAAAACTGAGGATGAGATCTTGGCCACCACTACAGTGATCCGAGACGATATGAAATTGTATCAAGACGGCGATGACGTGTTTGCGGTAGCGCTTGGTACCGGTAGGGACGTGCCAGATTATTTCTGCTCCAAACAAACTTCGACCACCAGTAATTCTTCATTAAATGAAGTTACCGAAATAAGTGAGGAAGAGGTGATAAAAAATATCCTCACTGCTTTTACCGATCCTACTTCCAGTATTCATGGTTGTCGCAAGAATATCAGGATAGACCGTAAGTGGCAGGAAGTTCAAGATTTTGATTTTTATCCAAATGACACCAATTTGGTCTTGATGCACCTTGAGGATGGTGTCTACGTGGTGGAGATCGATGACCGGTCTTGGCAAAACGCACAGTTGTTGTATCCGGGGACTGATCTGATAATGTTGATCCATTCTGGGGCCATCTTCATCAAAGATGGTGATCTGATAGTAGAAGCTCTTACCGAACTCATCGAGAGTTAGAGCTCATTTGAATAATATGCTAGTATGCAAAACATGAAAGAAGAAAAAGGACACCAGCATCCCATTACCGGCATGATAGCGGAGATAAACGATATTTTCTCAAAGATCGGCTTTACTTTTGCCGAAGGTCCGGAAGCCGAAAAAGAGCTATATAACTTCGACCGTTTGAATGTCGCCAAAGACCATCCGTCACGTGATATGCAGGATACTTTTTGGTTTAGAAACGAAGACGTAGAAGAGTCAACAGTTTTAAGAACGCACACTTCTCCGGTGCAGGCTCGCTTTATGGAAGATCATAAACCACCGATCCGGATCATTGTACCGGGGAAAGTTTTTCGTAATGAAGCCACTGACGCAACACACGAAGCTCAGTTCTATCAGCTCGAAGGTTTGTGTGTGGATGAAGGGATCAACCTAGGACACCTAAAAGGAGTGTTGGAGTATTTCTTTTCTGAATTTTTTAAAGGAGAAACCGAGGTGCGTTTTCGACCGAGCTTTTTTCCGTTTGTGGAGCCTGGACTGGAAGTGGATATGCGTTTGCTTTCGGGAGAGAGTAAATTAAAAGGGAAGTGGATAGAGATCTTTGGAGCCGGCATAGTGCATCCTAATGT
Source organism: uncultured Candidatus Saccharibacteria bacterium (assembly GCA_964350745.1). GTDB lineage: Bacteria > Patescibacteriota > Minisyncoccia > Phycocordibacterales > UBA918 > OLB19. The sequence goes on from CAYGKU010000039.1 coordinate 5,070, forward strand.
CCTTCGAGACTCAGGTATCAACCCCGAGAAGTACACCGGCTACGCTTTTGGTGGAGGTATCGACAGGCTGGCCATGATGAAGTATGAGATAGATGACGTTAGAAATCTATACACCGGCGACCTGCGTCTGGTTGAACAGTTTTAGTTTTTGGATATGTTAATTTCGTATAATTGGTTAAAAGATCATTTGGGTGAAGACTTGCCACCGGTTGAAAAGGTGGTTGATCTGCTTACCTTTCACTCTTTTGAAATAGAAGAGACCAAAGAGGTGGAGGACGATACCATGATCGAGGTTAATGTTTTGCCTGACCGAGCCGGTAGTTGTCTCTCGCACCGAGGGGTGGCTTTGGAGTTGGCGGTTTTGCTAGACAAGTCACTCATGAATGATCCGCTAAAAGATGAGACCGAATTACCAATCTTTGACGATATAAAAATTGAGATTGAAGACACAAAAGACTGTTCACGATTTATGTTGGCTTTAGTCGAGGGGATAAAGGTTGGTCCTTCACCAAAGTGGCTAGAGGACAGACTCAAGACCTTGGGCCAACGGTCTATCAATAACATTGTAGATGCCACTAATTATGTCATGTATGGTTTGGGGCAACCGATGCATGTTTATGATGCGGATACCTTTTCTAAGGAAAATGGTAAATGGCATTTTGTGGTGCGGAAGGCCAAAGCTGATGAGACAGTGACCTTATTACCGGAAAAGCCGGATACTCCAAATAGAGAAGTGTCACTAAAAGGTGGCGAGCTTTTGATCGTGGACGGAGCCAAGGACTTGCCGGTCGGACTGGCTGGGGTAAAGGGCGGAACTTACGCCGGTCTTCACGATGGCACCACCAACATTATTTTGGAAGCGGCCAATTTTAATCCTATCCTTACTCGTAAGACTGCCAGGTCTTTAAATATTCTAACCGACGCCTCCAAGCGATTTGAGAACGAACCGTCAAACACCTTGCCACCTTACGCGATAAGGGCGATAGTAAAATTGATCGTGGACATTGCCGGCGGGGAACTTAAAGGAGTGGTAGACAATTATCCAGCCCCTCAAGTAGAAATGTCGGTGATGGTGCGACCAGAGAGAGTCAATCAAGTCTTGGGACTTACTTTGGATGAATCTTATATGGAAGAGGTCCTGCTTAAGTTGGGGGCAGGAGTGGAGAAGGTGTCTGAAGGCTTAAAGGTCACCGCGCCAAAAGAAAGAGTAGATTTAACTATTGAAGAGAACTACATTGATGAGATCGGGCGAGTATACGGATTAAAAAATGTCGTTTCCGTAACTCCGAAAAAACTACCACTGCAAGAGATAAACGCCAACCACTACTATGAAAATGAGATCCGCCAACTACTCTTGGAGCAAGGTTTTTCAGAGGTCATTACCACTTCTTTTCGCAAGAAAGATGAGATCCGCTTGCGGAACGCGTTGGCACGTGACAAAGAGTACTTACGCTCCTCGATCTTACCGTCCTTGGAAGATGCTTTGGCTTTAAATATTCAAAATGTTGAAGTGCTTGGCTTGCGTAATGTTCGTATCTTTGAAATCGGAACCGTCTTCAAAAAACAAGCAGGTAAAGTGACCGAGTCCAAGGTTTTGGCTCTCGGGGCTAGGATCAAAAAGACCGGCTACTCACCTAAGGACGACGCGATTGTAGGTGGGGCTTTAGAAGCTTTGCGAGCCGGTGGGATCGTTGTTGATGCTACCGTGAAGCAGGGGAAGTGCGAGGTAGACTTAAGTGAGTTAATAGAAAAATTACCAGCGCCTCAGGAATACAAACCAAGCCCCGCTTTACCGGAGATCACTTACCGGCCTTTCTCGGTTTATCCGGCTATTGTGCGCGATATCGCTATGTGGGTACCGGAAGAAACAGAGGCGGAAAAAATAACTGAGGTCCTTAAAGCCAACGCTGGCGAACTGTGTACCCGCATTACTTTGTTTGATGAATTCACCAAAGACGATCGTACTTCTTTTGCTTTTCGTTTGGTATTTCAGTCAATGGAAAGAACTCTAACTGATGATGAAGTAGAGACAGAGATGAAAAATATCAATCAAGCGGTGGATAAGGAGGGTTGGGAAGTGCGGTAAAGTATTCAACATCAAAAAGGCTTTTCGTAAGTAAAGTATAGTGACAGTAATTGTTTTTTGGAATTCTTGTGGTTTTGGCCGTTTTTGGGTCTAAATTAGGTGGCGAAACAGGGTAAGACAAGGACTCTATTATCTGCTATAATACAACCAATTTTTAGTAAGTAATTTTCAGCATGGCAGATAAAAAAGCAAAGAAAAAAGGGGGGTATGACGCATCCTCGATCTCGGTCCTTGAGGGGCTGGAGCCGGTCCGCAAGCGTCCGGGGATGTATATCGGTACTACCGGCCCTGACGGACTTCATCACTTGATCTGGGAGGTTTTCGACAACTCGCGCGATGAGGCGATGGGTGGTTTTGCTGATCGAGTGGAGGTTATTTTGTTGCCCGATAATTACATTCGTGTGGTCGATAATGGTCGCGGTATTCCGGTTGATACTCACAAGCAGACCAAGGTTTCCGCTCTTGAGACCATTCTTACCACTCTTCATGCCGGAGGAAAATTCGGTGGTGAGGGATATAAAGTTTCCGGTGGTCTTCATGGGGTAGGGGTGTCGGTAGTGAACGCTCTCTCTACTCACTTGATAGCTGAGGTGCATCGCGATGGTGCTTATCATATTCAAGAATACAACATTGGAAAAGCCAAAGCCAAGATCAAGAAAGTTTGTCCTTTCAAATTCAACGGTATCATCATTACTTTTCAAGCTGACCCTGATATCTTTAAGGAGATCAATTACGACTACAAGCGGATCGTAAACCACCTTCGTCAGCAGGCTTATCTGGTAAAGGCTATGAAGATATCTGTCATTGATGCGCGTGAGTTGGGTGATGGTAAATTTAAAATAACTGATGTCCAAGGAGAGACCTTCCTTAGTGATGATCGTCTGGAAGTACCGCAACAACATTTCTACTTTGAGGGCGGACTTCGTTCACTGGTGGCTTTCAACAACCACTACCAAAAGCCGGTCCATAAAAATATCTTTTATGTCGAGAAGAGTGACGTGACACCGGAAGTGTTGTCGGTTGAAGTAGCTCTGCCGTACGTGGATGATATTTCGGCACGTGTCTCATCTTTTGCCAACAATATCTACAACCCTGAACATGGTACTCACGTCACCGGTTTTAAGACCGCGTTGACCAGAACTCTCAATAACTACGCCAAGAAAGGAAACTTCTTTTCCGCCAAAGACAAGGATACTAGCTTTACCGGTGATGATGTACTGGAAGGTATTACTGCCGTGGTGTCAGTGAAAATGCCTGAGATCCAGTTTGAGGGTCAGACCAAAGCCAAGCTTGGTTCGGTAGAAGCCAGAGGCGCTACCGAGCAGGTGTTTGGTGAGGCTTTTGCTACTTATTTGGAGGAAAATCCGGACGATGCTAAAGCTATTATCAATAAAGTGATCATTGCGGTCAAAGCCAGAAAGGCTGCTAAAGCTGCCAAGGATAGTGTACTTAGAAAAGGTGCGCTTGAGGGTATGTCTCTACCTGGTAAGTTGGCGGACTGTCAGAGTAAGAAAGCGGAAGATTCAGAGCTCTTTATTGTGGAGGGAGACTCAGCCGGTGGTTCGGCTAAGATGGGTCGCGATCGTAAGACACAGGCTATTTTGGCACTTCGCGGAAAGATCCTCAATGTGGAGCGAGCCCGTATTGATAAGATGTTGTCTTCTGAGCAGATCAAGAATGTGGTGATCGCGCTTGGTACTGCTATTGGCGACGTGTTTGATATTTCAAAACTACGTTACCATAAGATCATTATTGCGACTGACGCGGATGTCGACGGAGCTCACATCACTACTTTGCTTTTGACCTTGTTCTACCGCTATTTCCGTCCGTTGATCGAAGAAGGCTTTATATATATCGCGCAACCACCGCTATATAAGATCCAGCAAGGTAAAAACATGGAATATGCTTTTACCGATGAAGAAAAATTCAATATTCTAAAAAAGATGGGGGTTGATGTTTCTGAGGATGCGGTCGAAGAAGAGGGAGAAGGAGAAGGTGAAGAGGTAGCTGAAGCAACCAAGAAAAGTACCAAGGTGAGAATTCAGCGATACAAGGGTCTTGGAGAAATGAACGCGGAAGAATTATGGGAGACCACCATGAATCCGGAATTTCGTATCCTAAAACAAGTGGCGATCGAAGATGCTTCCAGAGCAGACCAAGTGTTTGATATTTTGATGGGAACTGATGTTTCCAGTCGAAAATCCTTTATCCAGTCCAATGCCAAGATGGCTGATCTGGATATTTGATCTTGGTCTGAAGCAAGGTCCGGTTTTGGATCTAGATAATGAGTTGATGTGAATGGGTTGGTTTTGGGGAAGTAAAAGCTCGGCGCCGAAGGCGCCGAGCTTTTATTCTGCCTGTTCAATATTCTCTAAGAAACTTTACTGTATCACCACAAAGGTTCCTTCAAGATCATTGTCGTCTTCGCTAAGTTCTCGTTTGCTGTCAACTGATACTTTTATGGTTTGCAATTTTACCTCATCGATCTTCGGGGTCATGATGGTGACGATAGATCTTTCGTTAGGTTTTAGAGGTGTTTGGGTTTTGGATCTATACTCGGTCCCTCCCGGAAGAGTGACGGTGTAAGTCCAGTCTTCGCTGGTACGAGTGCCGATATTGTGAACGGTAAATTGCACTCCGCTTCTAACTCCTTTGACAAAAGTATCGTTTTTTATGAAAGTGTCAGCGACACCTATAATGCCTATGTTTAGATCACTTACCACCAAGTTAGTAACACCATTTGGGTCTGAAGTTGGTATTTCATAGGTATAGATCGGTGCGGTGACCACGACTGCTGGAGGTTGTTGTACGTTTTGATCTGGTTCAGGTCCGTGAGAGTCTTCGTCTGTCTGATCTTGGTCAGTATCGGTATCTGTCTCTTCCGTGCTGGTACTGACTGCTATGCTGTTGATGTTTGGATTGATCACAGTTACTTTTCTTGACTCGGTGGTATCGGGTGAACTTGAGTCTTTTTTATACAGATCAATGTTATAAGTTAGATCAGAAAAACGACTTCTTTCTGAGTTTATACGAAGTTCAATAGAGGTACGATCATCTAGTTCGTAAAGATCATCACAATTCAGGCTTTCAAATTCACCGTCAGTATTCTTAATGTCAACCGACATCCCTTCCTGACAATCATAACTGAATACCAGTCTATCTGACTCACGTCTTTCATTCCAAGATATGTTTACTGTATCTCCGGAATTTAGAAGTTCGTTATCAACTTTCACTTCAAGCGAATATGATTTTTTCGGGTCATGGTTGTAGACACTGTCGGCTAATGAAGCGATAGAGCTAATAGCAGTGGGGAGGATATTCACTAATTGGATCGCCAGCCACGCTATTAGGACGACGACAGCTATAAGGATGACCACAGCCAGAGGTTTTTTGGGAGCGGTTTCATTCTTATTCTCAACAACAGCTTTTTCCTTCTCAAGACCACTATTTTTAGGGTCTTTTTCTTGGTTGTTATTTGACTCGTTCATATGTGGAGAACGCTACCATGGTTAAAAATCATTGTCAATCAAAAAAAACGATTCTGAATAGACCCCAGTCGGCTGAACTAAACATGTACGCCCTGCATTCAACCCTGAACCGCACCACCTAAAAACATAAACGCCAGTGGCGTAAA
>CAYGKU010000040.1:0-1519 GCA_964350745.1 uncultured Candidatus Saccharibacteria bacterium
TGTATGGCGGTTGTTGTAAAGCTTGTTGTAATTCTTGTACCTTTGACAAAGCTTTAATGACCAGGTCTTCATTCCCCACCCCTTCAATTTCTCGCAGTTCGCTTTTGGCAACCTTTAGTTTTCTTTTGATCACGATCTCTCTAAACTGATTTAAAGCGTGTACCACCTCGTCTTCAAATACCTTTTTAGGAAACTTATCCAATAATGACTCAGTTCTAAATATCACTTCTGCTCTTACCGAAACCTCCACCTTTTTTTCCAGCTCTTCTAAGGACTCACCAGCTATCTCTTCGACCCCCTTCCTTATACCAACCTGCAATTCCTCATCAAGCAAAGACAAGACCCCGAGAAGATAAGCTAATTGTGATTCATACCGTTGTTCTGACACCACTTTATCTTTTTTAAGCTCATGTTTTTGTATTATTTGGTTGTATTCCTCATATCCACCACTGGCTTCCTGTCGTTGTTTAGCGACATGGTCAAGCTCACTTAGTCTATCCACCTCAAAATGAACAGCGTCTTTGGTAGTATGCAGATCTTCGGCTATCTTACTCTCAAAGTGATCTTGATCGATCTTATTGGGCAAAAGCAAAACGTAAGGCAACACCTCTTCTCTGGCCCGAAGCTTAAAGCTTCTCTCATCAAGCCCTTCTTTCTTGAGGGCCAAAAGCAAAAACTCTATCACATGAAGCGAGTGACCGATCGTGCTTTTGAATTTCTTAGGATCAGCCTGGATCATATCGGCCGGATCAGTCCCCTCCGGCATCACCGCCACCTTCACATCAAGCCCGCGACGAAGCATCAGACCCGCCGCTTTCTTGACCGCCGCCACTCCGGCCCGATCCGCGTCAAGTGCCAGCACCACCTTATCAGACAACCGCTCCAGCATCTGCACATGCTCGGGAGTCAAGGCGGTACCGGATACCGCCACCGCGTTTATATAACCGGCCTGGTGACTCATCACTACATCAAACTGCCCCGCCACGATAAGAGAAAAACCAAGCTGACGAATGCCGTGTTTAGCTTTATGATAACCGTACAGTATTTCTGACTTTTTAAATAATTGAGTCTCCGGTGAATTAACGTATTTCGGAATATCGTCACGTTTCTCCAGCGTCCGACCGGAAAAAGCCACCGCCTTGCCACTTTGATTGAAGATCGGAAACATTACTCGGTTGCGAAAAACATCGTAAGTCTGCTTTCCGTCCTCACCACCTTTTATAAGTCCGGCTCTCGTCATTTCTGACTCAGTGTAGCCCTTGCTTAGTAAATGCTCTTTGGTCACCCGCCAGCCATCATCCGGTGGTCCGGGCGCAAACCCCAGACGCCAAGCCATGATCGTCTTCTCGGTCACTCCCCTTTTTTCCAAATACTGTCTTGCTTCGGATTTTGGTTCCAATCGACTTTCATAAAAAGCGGTCGCTTCCTCCAGCACGCCGTAGGATCTGTCTTGTTCAGTCTTCTTCTCCGGCGACACCGGTGTTAGTTCTACCTTGGCCTTCTCCGCCAAGTTACGCAG
>CAYGKU010000040.1:1584-10482 GCA_964350745.1 uncultured Candidatus Saccharibacteria bacterium
ACTTTTTCGATCTCTTGAATGAAAGTGAAAATATCACCACCGGCCTGACAACCATAACAATGGTACATCCCGCGCTCGGGAGAAACGTTAAAAGATGGAGTCTTCTCATTATGAAAAGGACACCTGGCTTTAAAGTGTTTGCCGGCTTTATGCAACTCCACATAAGGTGAGATCACGTCAATGATATTGAGTCGGTCTTTGATCTGTTGTACTGCGTCACCCATAATATAAGAATTTCGATAAGTGCATTATACTCGAAATTTTAAGCCAACGCACAGATATTGACTTTACATATAAAATATGGTATACTTTAATAGTCTATAACTAAAAGAGGGAGAGAAATGGACATTTGTTCTTTAGTAAACAATTGGGCTATGACGATCAGCCTAATATGGGCGGTTTGTTTTTTAGTTTCAACCCCTTTGGCAATGAAGGAGATGAAGCAAAACAACAGACTTAATAGTATAAACAAAACAAAAATATTTAGCAACAGCCAAGTATACACTTGGTGGGTAGTCTTACCACCAGTGATGGCGTTTTCTGGGTTGATTGAACTACTCACTGGAAAATTTCACTGGGAGTAAAGGCTAACATAATCCGACTTTCTTCGTGGAAGTCGGATTATTCTTTATCCCACAGTCAAGACCGTGTGCATTGGTTATGAATAACCTCACATACCTCTGAGACTCCTTAGCAATAAGGAATCATGAGAATAAGTAATGTTTTAAGGAATACCAAAGGGTTTGCCAAAGCAGCTAAGAGTGCCCTAAAGTGGCGTTCTATGAGAGACCGCATGAGGGCATAGGACTTATTTCCCCAATGGAGTATTATAGAGCTAATTATCAGATGGAGTCTCAAAGGTAGTGAGGTCGTACAGGTTATTGACTTTGTGGTTAATTTTTCGTATGGTGTAATTGTACTTTGTGTTCATTTGGAGGGGTTTTTTATGTCTTATGATGACATAAGTTTCTTTTATGAAGTTGAGAACTTAACTTTTCTACCCATGGAAGTATTATTGTTACTGTTAGCATGGGTGATGTTTTCCATCATCATAATAGGGATTGAGCTTTTTTATGAAGAACGTGAAGATGAAAAACCGCAAAATGTTATTTATAAAACAGCGTGGTATATCGCTTCACCAAGCTACAAAATAATGCTATTTATAGTAAATTTTTTATTTCCAAGAAAATGAAAATTTACTACTACAAATATTAAAGGCCGGTTGCATAATTAAATGCAAGCCGGCCTTATCTTGGTTAAAGGGTTAAGGAAAAATTTTAGAAGGCAGGAAAGATGTTAAGATCCATAATCAATGATCCGCCACCATCATCCTCAAACACCTCAACATTATCTGCAGAAACAAGTCCACTACCAAACAGAAAGTCGATCGACTCACCCTGCTCGTGCGGAAACACATTGGCTGGCACCCCTAGAGACTGTTGTGCCACCAGGGTATCAAAATCGGACCCTCCATCAATAACAGGCTGGCCGCCTTCTCCACTCCGTTCCACTAAGACATTGATAGTATCATTGCCGGAGCCAGCAAACACATAGACATCATCATCTCTGTTAATGGTGATGTGATCATCGCCTGGAGTTCCCAAGATCAGTTCCTTTTCAGGAAACGGGTTGAGAGACTCGGCGAAACTATCAAAAGGAATCTTGATGGCGTCTCCAGCAAAGACAGTGTTCCCGCCACCGGTCTCAATAGTAACGAACGTGAAGGGATCAAGTTTAAGTATTTCTTCCCTCGCCTCCATTAAGCCGTTTAAGGACTCATCCACCATTATACCAGAACCGCCAAACGATATGTCTATCATTTTCATTTCCTTTATAAAATTTAAAAAAACAAACCAACACGCTCTTCGAACTACTCGCAACGTGTTGGGCAATAAACTACTATGGTTTCTATATAATGTCAAGGAAATTTTTTGAAAGAGAGTGGCCGGCTTGCGTAGCAAGCCGGCCTGATTTTTAATTCTAAAAAAGAACGGTGTCGTCTATTGTGTTACCAACGATCATTATTTGATCTTCTGGTTCCGGAGCGAACATATCTGGATCACCGATAGTAATGATCGGATCTGCGGTCACTATCCCCTCATTCAAATACTCGTCCGTAACCGGTATAACAAAAGGATCAAGATCAAGGGTCATCTGACCGATCTGAACCTTTTCTACATCATAGATAGTTATAAACTTGGGTGGTTTATTGTCTTCTACAATGTATGCATGTAACTCACCCGGTGTTACCGAATAAAGTTCCTTGATGGAAAGAACAGTTTGAAGGTTAACCACCAAAACATCATCACCGTCACCTCCCCGATAAGCACTGGCGATACCATCATTAAAATACAGCACATCGTCACCGTCCCCAGCTACCAGTGTCACGCTTTCATTTGAGTCTGAAAAAAGAATGTCATTTCCGGAAGTGCCAAACTTAAGTGCATTTCCTTTTTCGATATTCATCATCTGGGCCAAAGCGTAGAACTTATCGGTCACTCCAATAGCAGGACCCGCATACCATAGATGACTATCAGCTACTACAGTCATAATAGAATTTGGATCTTTGGTTGTTATGATATCTCCAATGATGTCACGATAATAAACTAATTCATCCAAAAACCCAGGGGTCTTTCCGCTGATCATAGTACCGTCTGAAACACTAATAACTACTGCCATAATACTTTCCTCTCAAAAATTTTAAAAAACAAACGTATTCTCCATGCTAAAAAAATGCATGTACGATGTAAATATTCTAGTATACAAATTGAGCGAGTCAACTTGACACATCATAAATGTGTAGCGAGCATTCAGTTTGAGATGTTCGGTCGAAAGAGGAATTTGGTTGGTTTATGATGAGTTGAGATATTACAAAAAGAGCGGCGCCGTAGGCGCCGCTCTTTTACCATCTCTCTTCTTACTCAATATCTTCAATCTTGCTCTACCCTTTCATTTCCTCGATCAAGTTGTATTTATTACTTCCCTTAAATCCTGATCCGGCAGGGATAAGTTTACCAATGATAACGTTTTCCATTAGTCCGGCTAGATTGTCGTGACTTCCCTTCACTGCCGCGTTAATAAGCACACGAGTGGTGTTCTGGAAAGAAGCGGCCGAAAGGAAGCTCTTTCGAGACAGTGAAGTTTCAGTGATACCAAGGATCAACTTGTCCGCCTTTGCCAACTGCTTACCTTCCTCCTTAAGCTTATTATTGGTAGCCACAAAGGTCCACTCTTCCACCACATCTCCTGGAGTGAAGTGACTATCCCCTCTATCAGTAATCTTTACTCGGGACATCATTTGCTTCACGATCAATTCGATATGTTTGCGAGAAATGGTCACACCTTGAAGCTCGTAGATCTTGTTGACTTCAGAAATAATATATTCCTGAGTAATTATCTGTCCACCATACTTAAAGAGTTCCGGCAGAAGAGCTGAACCATCGGTTAGAAGTTGTCCGGCTTTCACAGTATCACCCTTTGATACTGCTACCACACGACGATAATGCACTTCGTACTCAATGTTGTCTTTCTTCTTTGGCGCACCTTTGGCAGTCATATCTGGAGCTACCACGATCACCTTTTCTCGTCCTTCGGTACGGATACCAACCACTTGTCCTTCACATTTAGATACTACGGCCGGGATCTTAGGCTGACGCTTTTCAAACACCTCTTCCACACGTGGCAAACCTTGGGTCACGTCTCCACCAACCGAGGCAGCCCCTCCGGCGTGCTTGGTGTTCATAGTTAGCTGGGTTCCCGGCTCACCGATAGCTTGCGCCGCTACTGTACCAACCGCTTCACCGATATCCACCAACTTATTGGTAGAAAGATCTACACCATAACACTGCTGACATACACCCTGCAAAGTCTTACAAGTCATCGGGGAACGCACCACCACTGACTCACAAGTAGATTCTTCAACCGCAATAGCATCAAGCCTGGAAAGTAGATGGCCTTTTTCAAAGATAACTCTTCCCTTGGTATCAAGCGCGTCTTCGGCCAAGATACGTCCCTTAATAGCCTTTGAGAAAGCGATCTCGATACCGGAAGCTGAAATACGTCCGATAGTAACTCCTTGTTTGGTCTTACAATCCGCCTCGGTCACGATCGCGTCTTGCGCTACCACGAAGAGACGACGGGTAAGATAACCGGCCTTAGCGGTCTGAAGAGCGGTGTCCGCGAGACCCTTACGTGAACCGTGAGTAGTAATGAAGTATTCGATCGGAGACATACCTTCCTTCATGGATGAAATAATTGGAAACTCAATAGTCTCACCTCTGGTGTTTACGATCAAACCTTTCATACCGGCCATCTGCGCGATCTGTCCTAGGGAACCTCGAGCTCCTGATTTCCACATTTCAAAAGCCGAACCGTTCTCATTCAAAGTCTTAGGCAAAGCCTCCTCGATAGCGGTTTTAGCACGGTGCCAGATCTCCACGATCATGCGTCGTCTTTCTTCTCGTGAGATCAAACCTTCGTTGAAAGCTTCGATTATTCCCACTTCCTCTTCACGAGACTTCTCCAAAATAGCTGTTTTTTCTTCGGGAACACTCACCTCATCTATTCCCCAAGTCACTCCGGACTTGGTCGCGTAACGCAAACCGATCCTCTTGAGTTTATCCACAATAGCCGGCACGGCCTCAGGACCACGACTATCGATAATGTCGATGATCACGGTAAAGAGGATGCGTTGCACCACTACTTCGTTGATGAAGTCATGATCTGACGGCAGGACACTGTTGAATATCAGTCGCCCTACTGTGGTCTCAAAGATCTTACCTTCGTATTGCTTATACTTTTCGGTATCAGTGGCCAAAACCTTGATCTTGGCTCTAAAGTCAATAATGCCGTGGTCAAAAGCGTTAATAGCATCATTTGGTGAGGAGAAGAATTTATCTTCACCTTTAGCTCCCGGAATGATCTTGGTCATCCAGTAGGCACCGAGAGCCATGTCGAGCAATTTCTCAGATACCACCGGCTCTGATGACCCGGGCTTTAGAATGTTCTTATTGGCGGAAATTATTTCTTTAGCTTCAAGCTGGGCTTGGTCAGAAAGTGGTACGTGGACCGCCATTTGGTCACCGTCGAAGTCGGCGTTAAAAGCACGACAGACCAGTGGGTGTACCTGAATAGCGTTTCCTTCGATCAAAACCGGACGAAAAGCTTGAATACCTTGTCGGTGCAGGGTCGGAGCACGGTTGAGAAGCACATGCTTGGTGTTGATGATATTTTCCAAGATAGCCCATACTTCAGGCACACCATCCTCGATCAAACGACCGGCTCCGCGAATGTTGTACGCTAGTTCTTGTTTCAATAGCTCAGAGATCACGAATGGTCGAAATAGCTCAAGCGCCATATGCTTTGGCAAACCACACTGATCAAGGGCCAACTCAGGACCGATCACGATCACGGAACGACCGGAATAGTCCACACGCTTACCAAGCAAGTTCTGACGGAAATAACCTTGCTTACTCTTCAGATAATCAGAAAGAGATTTTAGCGGTCGGCGCTGGGCTTGACTCATAGCGGAGTAAGCTCCACCACCGTGACGAATAGAGTTGTCGATAAGCGCGTCGACTGCTTCTTGCAAGATACGCTTTTCGTTACGCAAGATAACATCAGGCGCGTGAATATCGATCAGTTTCTTTAGACGATTGTTACGGTTGATCACGCGACGGTAAAGGTCATTTAGATCTGAAGAAGCATGACGTCCACCTTCAAGCGCCACCATCGGACGAATGGCCGGTGGAATAACAGGAATACGAACCAAGAACATCCACTCCGGCTTTACTCCGGCATTCAACATTCCTCGCACCAAAGACAATCTTTTATCAAGCTTAGCACGCTCCATCGCTCCGGCAGTCTCTCTTTCTTTTTCCAGTTTTTCAGACAAGGTTGCCAGATCGACTTGTTTGAATAGATCATAAATGGCTTCTGCTCCAATTCGAGCTTCGAACAAAGTACTGTACTTGATAGAAAAACGGTGGAAAGTCACCTCATCAAGCACCACGCCGGGAACGATCCCTTCGATCTCTTTCTTCATCTCATCCATGCGAGACTTAAGAGCGTCCTTAGCATCTTCGTTTTGCAAAGCTTTTACCTTGGTCTTGAATTCGGTTTCGAGCTCCTTAAGCAGTCGACCTCGATCTTCTTCGCTCACTTTGGTCACAATATAACCGGCAAAATAGATCACCTTCTCAACGGCAGAAGCAGTGATACCAAGGATCATGGCGATCCTACTTGGTACTCCACGCAAGAACCAGATGTGTGACACTGGAATACACAGATCGATATGACCCATTCGTTCACGACGTACGATTGCGCGAGTCACTTCCACGCCACATTTTTCACAGACGATACCTTTGTAGCGAATACCACGATACTTTTTACACGAACACTCGTAATCCTCAACCGGACCAAAGATACGTTCGTCAAAAAGACCATGTTTTTCCGGTCGTTGAGTACGGTAGTTGATAGTTTCTGGTTTGGTTACCTCACCATGGGACCAGTCTAGGATAGTTTCCGGAGAAGCCAGACGCAAGCCGATTCCGGTAAAATCGCTCGGTGTCGGTGTTGGTTTGTTTGTTGTTGATGTTGTAGACATAGACAAATTATTACTCGGACTCATAATTACGTTTTGATTTTTCGGCTCTTTCCAGACTGACATCCAATGACAATCCCCGCAACTGATTTACCAACACGTTGAAAGCGGCCGGAGTATGAGGATGACTGATCTTCTCACCACGCACGATAGCGTCAAAAGCGGCGGAACGACCGACAATATCGTCAGATTTGATCGTGAGCATTTCTCGCAAGGTATAAGCGGCCCCATATCCAAGCAGAGCCCACACTTCCATTTCTCCAAACCTCTGACCTCCCACCTGCGCCTTTCCTCCGAGTGGCTGTTGAGTGATAAGTGAGTATGGACCGATAGAACGCATGTGGATCTTATCTTCCACCATGTGGTGAAGTTTAAGAATATACATGTATCCGACCGCGGTCTTTTGAGCAAATTCTTCTCCGGTCAAACCATCTCGCAGTTGTATCTTTCCGTCTTCCGGTAGTCCGGCAGCTTTGAGTTCTTCCTTTACATGATTTTCGTTGGCTCCGGCAAATGGCGGTACGATCGCTTGATAACCAAGAGTGTTGGCAGCCATTCCAAGATGAAGCTCCAAGATCTGTCCCAGGTTCATACGTGATGGCACACCAAGTGGGGTCAAAAGTACATCGATCGGGCGTCCGTCCTCGGTGTACGGCATATCTTCTTCCGGTAGAATTCTAGAGATCACACCCTTGTTTCCGTGACGACCGGCCAACTTGTCTCCCACTGAGACATTTCGCACCTGCGCGATAGTAATGTGAATTCGCTTGATCACTCCACTATCAAGTTGATCGCCATTCTCTCGAGAGAACACTTTCACTCCGATCACACGACCGCGTTTTCCGGCCTCAAGACGAAGTGAAGTATCTTTCACATCCTTGGCTTTTTCACCAAAGATCGAACGAAGCAATCTTTCTTCCGGTGACAATTGGGTCTCACCTTTTGGTGTCACTTTTCCTACCAAAATATCCCCGGGGCGCACCTCGGCTCCGATACGAATAATTCCATCCTCATCAAGATTACGTAGTTTTACCTCAGACACATTTGGAATATCTGAAGAGGTTACCTCAGGGCCAAGCTTAGTGTCACGCACCGACACATCCAACTCGTCCAAGTGGATGGTGGAGAATTTGCTTTGTTTTACCAAACGCTCTGAAATAACGATCGCGTCTTCGTAGTTAGCACCATTCCAACTCATAAAGGCCACCAAAGCGTTTTGTCCTACCGCGATCTGTCCGTTGTCGGTGGAAGAAGTATCGGCCAAAAGATCACCTCTTTTTACCTTAGCTCCCACAGTAACAGCCGGGCGGTGATAAAAAGCGGAGAAGTCGTTGGTACGCTGGAAGCTGGCAAGTTCGTATTCTTTCTTCTTGCCATCTTTATTTTTGACCACAATATGCTTGGCGTCACATTCGACCACCTCACCGGCTTCGGTCGCGCTGATCACTCGACTAACATCACGTGCCACCATTCCTTCAATACCGGTAGCCACGATCGGTGCCTCTTGTACGAGACACGGAGTGGCTTGCTTCTGCATGTTTGAACCCATGAGAGTACGGTTGGCGTCGTCATGGTTCATGAACGGAATCATGGAAGTTGCCACCGAGAAAGCCTGGTTGGTCGCAATATCAATGTAGTCAACATCTTTCTTTGAGATCAAAAGTGGTTCACCTTTCCTGCGAGCCTCCACAAAATCATCCTTGATCTTCCCTTTTTCATCCACCTCCACTGAAGCGTGAGCGATATTAAACCTCTCTTCTTCATGAGCATTGAAGTAAGTGATCTCGTCTGTTATTACTCCTTTCTCCACTTTGGCGTAAGGGGTTTCAATAATTCCAAAGCGGTTAACTCGAGAATACATTGACAAACGTAAGATCAAACCAATGTTCGGACCTTCCGGAGTTTGGATCGGACACAGTCGTCCGTAGTGACTAGGGTGAATGTCACGCACCTCAAAAGAAGCTCGCTCACGAGTAATACCACCCGGCCCCAAAGCGGACAAAGTTCTCAAGTGTTCGATCTCCATCAATAGGTTTTGTTGCTGGGAGAACTGAGAAAGCTGGTTGGTAGTGAAGAATTCTTTGATTGCAGCCTGTAGTGGGCGCGGGTTGATGATCTGCATCGGCAAACTGGTCTCGGCTTCGATGGTAGACATACGGTCTTGAATATTTCGCTTCATCCGAGTCATACCTACTCGCACGCGCTGTTGCAACATTTCACCGAAGTAACGCACACGACGGAAACCAAGATGATCAATATCATCCACAACACCCTTGCCATCTTTAAGGTCGATCATC
>CAYGKU010000040.1:10492-10781 GCA_964350745.1 uncultured Candidatus Saccharibacteria bacterium
GGGTAATGATGTGTGTCAGGATCAAACGAAAATCCTCAACTGAAACAATGCGTTCATCGGTCGCTTTTTTGTCGGTCGGCCGACCAAAACGTTCATTGAAATGATGACGTCCGATCTCAGAGAGGTCATAACGAGCATTGGTAAAGATAGAATTAACAAACTCACGCGCGTTCTCGATGGTCGCTAAGTCGCCATCTCGCAGACGTTTGTATATCTCAATATATGACTCATCAGTGGTCTTGGCGGGATCCTTAGCGATAGTAGCTTTCATGTATTCCTCGCCTCGCTC
>CAYGKU010000041.1:0-6372 GCA_964350745.1 uncultured Candidatus Saccharibacteria bacterium
AGCGCGGTTTCATTATCAAGAGAAATGCCGACCAAGCGAGACAAACGCTTCGCTTCATCAGTATGCAAACGCTCTTGTCGCCACTGAATATGGTTTAGTACAGCGGTTACATCATCTTGAGTTACTTGTTTAGGGTTAATTTTTCCAGAATTAGTTAGTTTCCACGTATGTCTAATGATTCCAAGTAAACCCACTTTTTCCAGTACATCAGCATCGTGTACGACCTGTGCTTCTAGAGTTTGTGGTTCTGTAGTACCTTCATGAGAGGCGACGCATTCAGCGATTGATAGTCGGTCTTCATTCGACAAATCAACTCCATGTATTTTCTTATTATTCTCATAATTATAATCATTGCCGGAAGGTAATGCGGTATCGTGAAGCCAGGCTCCTGCAATAGCAATATTTACGTTTGCTTTCGCGCTTTTTGCCAAATGCTCTGTTAGCACAACTACTCTATACAAGTGTTTGTTTCCTTTTGATTTTCCACCAAAGGCCATATCGTGATCAATTCCGACACCAATATGTTCTATTTGTTGAAGGTTTTCTTTTGTGATCATAGTTAAATTTCTTATACTATACATAATTATAAAGCAAACTATCATCAATCGTAAGTTTAGCGGTCTTTTATTTTGGTTTAAAATCTGACTTTAA
The DNA here is from genome assembly GCA_964350745.1 of uncultured Candidatus Saccharibacteria bacterium. GTDB lineage: Bacteria > Patescibacteriota > Minisyncoccia > Phycocordibacterales > UBA918 > OLB19. Next base: position 652 of record CAYGKU010000041.1, read on the forward strand.
TTTGACCTAACCGTGTGCACGTATTTATAAACAGGTGATAAAAATAATTTACTGTAATTCACTAAGATGAACAGGGTATTATTTTTTTTGCTTAATTCATGACTATGATTGGAATTAACACTTTGAAATGTGCTAGAATGAAAATAGATAAAGTTTTTATTTCTAATAAATTTCTAATTTCTAAAAAGCTTTTATGACAAAAGAAGAATATACGGAGAACGGTAGTTGGGGGATCGCTACTGCTTTGGACTTGCATAGCTGTAATCCCGAGACCATTCGCGACGCGGAGGCGATCAAGCGGTTTGTAGTGGAGTTGTGTGACCTAATCGGCGTGACTAGGTTTGGTGAGTGTCAGGTAGTGCATTTTGCCGATCATAATGAAGATGTGGCTGGATTTTCGATGGTGCAGTTGATCGAAACCTCATTGGTCTCAGGACACTTTGCCAACAAGACCAATAATGTCTATCTTGATGTCTTTTCCTGTGCTTACTACGATCCTGATGTAGTGGAGGATTTTGCCAAAAAATTCTTTGAAGCTAAGGATGGCGACAAGTACGTGCAGCTGCGTAAGTAGTCGATCATCGAGGTAGGGAATACCCCGCAAAATCCTTTAGGATTTTGCGGGGTATTCCATTTTTTCCAATTTTAGTGTACATTTGTCAATAGGTTAGGTATTTGTAAGTATAACTATAAAGTTGGAGGAGAATAAATGGAGAATGCAAATAGCAGTATTCAAATCGCTGAGTATGTAGACCAGTCTTTATCTGACCTGAGTATCATTCAAGGTGATAAAGAGTTCGTTTTCTTACGGTGACTTTAATATCACCATCTTCATTCTAGGCGAAAGTCATGCGGTTATGGTCAGGCGCGAATCAGACATAGTCTTATTTGAGATCTGCGCTTGCACAAAAGTTAGTAAGAAGCTAAATCCGATACTACTAAAGGAGATGCATGATGGTGAGGTGTTGGGAAAATATATAAACGGTCATACCTACGCCTTTAAGAAGAGGTACTTAAATAAAACCAATCTTGAAGAAATCTATGATTATTTTGGAGTTTTGTTAAAACAAGATAATGTAAAACTTCTTGAGCATAACTTTTGTGGAGACGGTAATTGTGACCATGATGTCGAGCCAATGACCAAGGTGGTAGTAAAAGTTGATAATGATAACAAAAATAGCAAGACCTACATCTACATCTACTCCACTCACGTCTACCCAGATGGGTCTGATCAAAGCAAGATCGCTGCTTTTACCGAGTCGGTAATAATAGTAAACGGGTAGAGATTGGTCTCATCAAAACAATTTATAACCCTAGGATAAGTAATTACTCCTAGGGTTATTTTTATGGTATAAACTGCAGATGATAACAGGATTAGCGATCGGAATTGCCGCCGCCTTTGTTTGGGCTATTACAAACATTGTCGACAAATATTTGGTAGACAAGTACGCCGATAATGGTAACGTCGGCGGCGTTTTACTCTTATCGTGCTTTTTTCCGGTCGTTTTGGCGGTATTTGCTCTTTTGGCGGCGGGTGGGAAAGTGCTGAATTTACCAAGCAATGAAATATTGATCCTGCTTTTCTCTGGGTTTCTGCTTGTAAGCTGGATATTTTTTTATCTAAAAGCTCTCTCTGAAGACGAGGCTTCGGTGGTAATGACACTTTTGGTGTTGGCACCTTTCTTTTCTTTGATATTCGGACAGATCATTCTTAACGAATTTTTGACTCCAACGGAACTGATGGCCGGAGGTCTGATGGTAGCCGGCGCACTTACCGTGGTCTATGAGCCCAAGGCAGGGAAGTTCAAATGGAAGGTGTTTGCCTATGCCATCGCCGCCTCTGTGGTGACCGCTTTGATGCTTAGTTTGTTCAAATTTGTCGCACTTGAGGGCGGTACCTGGGAGTCGCTTTTCTGGCGATCTCTTGGCATGGTGTTGGTTGGCACAGCTATCTATCTTTTAATTAAAAGCTACCGAGACAACTTTCATACTTTTATAAAGCATCACTTTAGAAAAGGGGTGGGCTTGAATGTCACCAACGAAACATTAACCTTGGTTGGTGATACCTTGTTTGCCATCGCTATTTTGTTCGCTCCTTTAGCTTTGATTCAGACCACCGAGGCCTACCAGCCGATATTTGTCCTCTTGATGGTGTTGATCATAAACCGCTTTGGCTGGAGAGTGGTGACAGAAAATTTTGAAAAACGTGTTTTGGTACAAAAGGCCATTGGTTTTGCGTTAGTACTTAGCGGTACTATTACACTCAGTTTGATCGGTTGAACATAAGGCTTATCAAGGCAATATCCTCATAAGTGGCTTGAAACTATGTATAGGTATGCTAAAGTCAATATATATGGCAGATAAAGCGGGGACGGTCAGTCGACGAGTCGTAGTTACAGTGGTAATTATGGTCATTGCTGTCTTTTTTGCTTTACTCTCCTCTTACACAAAATACATTTACGCTCACGACTATAGTTTCATCATTGAAGCCCCGTGTGATTCGGAGCAGACGACTTGTTTTGTTCGTGATTGTGATGATTACTGTCCACCAAACGAACTCGAGATATACACCAGCTACCTAATATCTGCCGGAGACTACGCCAATTGCACCGACAACTCTTGCGCTAATGTATGTGAGAACGTTGCCACTGCCGAACTTTGTGTTCCGATCGAATGTAACCCTAACGAAAATGATTGCACTTCATAAACTTCCATTTTTAAATTCGCTTTTCAGTCGCGGTTTAAAGGACCGCTCCTTATACACCGACAAAAGTGAAGTAATGGAGGAATTCAACCGGCGTCGAGAAATGAGCATTGATGACGATAAGCTACTTGAAGCCATCAAACCCACTCCTTCGATCGAGAGACTCCTGAAAAAACCTCACTTGGTCTTCTTCCGTCAGGTAGCCACTCCACTTCATGAGACCATCGAGGTTATCCAGTTGGCAAAAGTTCTTGGTTTGAAATTATGTATACTGGAATATGGAGACGATAAATTGGTCAGTGCGCACAATTTTTATAAGCTAGGTTTAGGAAAACTCCCTATTTTTAAATTTGTAGATAAGACTGGACGTGATATTTACCAAAACCACACTATTATTGACTTTAATACTGAGTCCGGCAAACACTTAAAAGACGTCCATACTTTGAAAGGAGAGAAGTTGATGGACTTTCATCACGAATTTTTTAAATACACAACCGGCGTCGACACCAAAGATATTACCCTAGACGCTTCAGACTGGTTTGCCCAATTTAATAATGACGCTGCCGAATACTACGAATCTTTCTTTACTCTATTTATAAAACACAATGTTTTGGCGGAAGTGTTCTTACCTAAAGAGGTTGATGATGAGAAATTTACCAAGCGGGTAATATGGCCATCTTATAATATAGTAGAAGCGCAATACAATCTAAATCCCTTAGTGGTCAATTACCAACCATCCGATGAGCAGACCAGGATCTTTTGGGACTGTTATCCCGGTAAGTCTTGGGAATTTTTAAAAGAAAAGGGGTATATTGAATAATATGTAAGCCTATGGACTTTATCAACACATGTTTTGCCACCACCAACGAAGTCAGAACTCTGGCGTACTACTCCCATTTGTTGCCGATGATCGTCAGTTTGTTGTTGGGATTTATGGTTGTGCTCTACGCCAGAAATCGAGACAAGGCAGTGCTGTTCTTTTCCTTTGTTGCTCTTCTTAGTCTCTGGTTAATTGGAGATTTGATAGCCTGGACATCAAACAATTACTACCTAGTCGCGGGTTTTTGGTCATACTTGGATTTTATAAATGTCCTATTCTATCTTTTTATACTGTTCTTCTTGCTGGTGGATGTGGGAGCCAGTAGGTGGGTCAAACTAACGGCTATGATCGGCGGTTTTCTGGCTACTATTCCACCATTCATTATTACCGTGGCTGGTATGGCGGTCCATGAATTTGACGAACCAAACTGTGAGATGGTCGGTAATGATTGGTTGGCTTTTTATAAGCTTGGTTTTGAATGGACGATCATCGGCGTCATTGTCTTGACCACTATCATTGCTTTGGTAAAGCGTTGGTCAGATAGAACAGAATTCAAACGCATCCTCCTTACCACCGTTTCCACGGTTGGTTTCTTGGCCATATTCTCCGGTAGTGAATTTTTGGCGACCTATACTGACATTTACGAAATAAACCTTTACGCACTCTTCACTCTGCCGATATTCATCTTTCTTTTAACGGTGGCCATCTTTGAATTCAAGACTTTCAAGATGAAAGTGGATAATATAATTTTGGTGAGAGTGTTGTTTGTTATTTTTGCCATTATCGCGGTGGCCAACCTGGTCTTGATCGATGACACGGCAGAGCTCGTCATCAACAGTATTGGAATAGCGATCACACTGGGGTTTGGTTTGTTGGTGTTAAGTGGTGCCACCAGAGAGGCAAAACAACGTCAAGAGATCGAGAAGTTGGCGGTAAAGTTGGAGAAAGCCAATACTCGCTTAAAGCAGCTGGATAAACTAAAATCAGAATTTGTCTCGATCGCTTCTCATCAGTTGCGTAGCCCTCTTTCAGCCGTGAGAGGATATGCTTCGCTTCTGCAAGAAGAGGCTTACGGAAAGTTGCCGGTCAAGGCCAAGGAACCGATCGAACGTATCAATAGCTCGGTACAGATGATGTCCAGATCGATCGAGGATTATTTGAACGTTTCGCGAATTGAATCAGGTAATATGAAGTATAGTTTTTCTGATTTTAATCTCAGAAATACAACCGAGCATATTTGTGACGATTTGCGCACTGTGGCAGTTAAAAAAGGATTGCTCCTACTCTTTAAGACCGATCTGGAGAGCAAGGCTACCGTTAATGCCGATCTGGGCAAAGTGGAACAGATCATCCACAATCTGGTAGACAACGCCATAAAATACACCAAAAACGGCACTATCACTGTCTTGGTGCGTGATGACGTTAAGCAAAAGAAGATCTGTGTTGACATAACCGACAGCGGAATCGGTATGAGTACAAAAACCTTGCAGTCAGTGTTTGAAAAATTTGAACGCTCTGACGGTGCCAATGATGTAAATATCTATGGTACGGGACTTGGTCTGTATCTGGCACTTAAAATAGCCGAGGCCATGGGAGGTACTGTTACCGCTCATTCAGAAGGAGAGGGTAGGGGGTCTAGGTTTGTGCTGGAGTTGCCGTTGGTGATGTAGGTTTACGCGGGAGAATAAACTAAGGTCCGACCTCTCCGAAAACCCAAGGTCCGACCTCGGGACTGGTGTGCCGAGGTCGGACCTTGGGTTTTCGGAGAACCTTGATTTTCAGAGTTTTGAAGCTCCTTAATTATTTGATACTATAACTACATGACAAAAAAACGAATTCTCACCGGATTACAACCATCAGGGACCTTGCATATTGGTAATTACTTTGGCTCACTTAAACCTCTGATCGAACTGACAAAAGACCCCGAAAACGAAGTGTTCTTGATGGTAGCTGATTATCACGCCCTTACTTCTCTCAAGGACGGCAAGGCTCTTAGGGATAACATAATGGAGATCGTGCGTGATTATTTGGCGGCGGGAGTCGATCCGGATAAGGTGGTGCTTTTCCGACAATCAGATAATCCACACCATATGGAGCTCGGGTGGGTCTTTGATTGTATGGTGACCGTACCTTTTTTGATGCAAGCTCATTCGTACAAGGATAAAGTAGCCAAAGGTCTTGAGGCTAATGCCGGACT
>CAYGKU010000041.1:6382-10732 GCA_964350745.1 uncultured Candidatus Saccharibacteria bacterium
GTTCACTTACCCGATGTTGATGGCGGCCGATATTGCTCTTTATGACACCGATATCGTGCCGGTTGGAGAAGATCAACGACAGCATATCGAATACACTCGGGAAGCGGTAACCAAGTTCAACAACACCTACGGAGAGACCTTAAAAGAACCAAAAGAAATGGTGGTCAAAGGAGTGGGGGTGGTACCTGGCACCGATGGACAGAAGATGAGCAAAAGCTACAAGAACACCATTCCACTTTTTGGAAGTAGTGAAGAGATCCAAAAAGCCGTGATGCGTATCGTCACCGACTCATCCGGAGAGAGACCGGAAAATGTCTACAATATCCACAAAGTACTCTATGAAGCCAGTGGCAAGGACCTGACGGACCTGGATGCTTTGTATGAAGAAAATAAAGGGAAGTACAAGATCTTGAAGGAGCTGTTGTTTGCCGATATTGAGACCTTGGTAGCACCAATGCGCGCTAAGCGTAGTGAGATCAGTGACGAGAAGGTTAAGCAAGTACTCAAAGCCGGCGCGGAAAAAGCGACAGCAGAATCTTCTAAAGTTATGGAGAAAGTGAGGGAAGTGATTGGCATTAGTTTGTAGTTTGTTGTATAGTAGCTATAAGCCGATGAAGCAGCTGACACTGCTGAGGTGAGGGAAGAAAAGTCGCTGTTTAACAAGAGAATCTTGCTTAAAACTTAGTAGAACCCTCCGTACTACGCACGACACGCGCATCCAATAAGATTTGAACGGAAATTTTGCTCCGCAAAATTTCCGTTCAAAAAATAGGGTGGCACCGCGGGTAAAACCGCCCCTATATCATTTATTATTCGTTAATAAAGTATATGAGGGGCGGTTTTGCGTTCCTAAACAAAAAATATGAAAAGAACAATGATCGGTTCACTTGGTGAACACAAAAATAAAGAGGTGATGATCAGTGGTTGGGTTGATGTCACTCGTTTTCAGGGGAAGATGGCTTTCTTTGATTTTCGCGATCGTAGCGGAAAAGTGCAAGGGGTGGTCTTTGGTAAACCTGAAGTACTGGAAGTGGCCAAAGAGCTTAAGTCGGAATACGTGGTCAACATCACCGGTAAGGTGAATGAACGACCGGAAAAAATGCGTAATGACAAAGTACAAAATGGCGACATCGAGCTTGAGATTACCGGTATTGAGGTTATAAATGAAGCTGAGACACCACCTTTTGATCTGGGAGAAGACTCAATCAATAAAGACGAAGAGGTGCGTCTAAAATACCGTTACCTCGATCTACGTACCGAAAGAATGCAGAAAAATATTAAAACCCGCAGTGAGTTTGTGCGACGTTGTCGCGAACACTTGATGAAAGAAGAATTTGTCGAGATTGAAACTCCGCTACTTACTGAATCAACTCCGGAAGGTTCGCGTGACTTTGTGGTGCCGAGTCGGCATCATCCAGGGCAATTCTACGCCCTACCGCAATCTCCGCAACAATACAAACAGCTCTTGATGAACGCTGGTTTTGAGCGTTATGTCCAGATCGCGCGCGCTATCCGTGACGAGGACCTGCGAGCCGACCGAGGATATGAGCACACTCAGATCGACCTCGAGATGTCTTTTGTGGAGCGAGATGAGGTGATGAATGTGGTAGAAAATATGATCACTAGCGTGGTTGAGTCCATGGGCTATACCATCAAACACAAGCCGTTTCCGGTCGTAACTTACCAAGAATCCATGGAGAAGTACGGCGATGACAAATTCGACCTACGTACCGAAGAAGACAAAAAGAATGGTGTCTTGGCTTACGCTTGGGTGATTGATTTTCCTTTCTTTGAGAAGACCGATAAAGGAACTTGGACCTTCTCCCATAACCCATTCTCAATGCCAAAAGCAGAGCATATTGACTGGCTGATGAAAGGGGAGAATATCGGCGAGATCCTAACCACACAGTACGACTTAGTGTGTAACGGGTTTGAGGCTGGAGGTGGTAGTATTCGCGCTCATAAGCCTGAGATCCTGGAGGCGGTCTATAAAGTGATGGGGAATAGTGAAGAGGAGATGCAAGACAAGATCGGTCATATGCTAGAGGCCTTTAAGTATGGCACACCGCCACATGGTGGAATCGCTCTCGGGGTGGAGAGAAATGTGATGAACCTGACTGGCGAGGAGGCTCTCCGTGAAGTACAGGCCTTTCCGATGACCAGAAAAGGACTGACAGCAGTAATGAGCGCACCAAAGCCACTTGAGGTGGAGCAGTTGCTGGAGCTGGGTATTGCGGTGAATAAAAAGGATGTGAAGTAAAAAAGTATGAAGAGTAAGAGGAAAGAAAAGAGAAGGGTAGAATAGAAGAGTAAAAGACCGTCCCGCCTTCGCTTCGCGAAGGCGGGACGGTTTTTTATTTCATTTATACCCCGTCTCTTTAGAGCGGGGAGCCGCCAAGGAAGAGTTTGAGAAACTGTTGGTTTCTCATAACTGAAGTTTAACGTCTTAAAAGGATCGCCTAAAGGCGAGGGTTTTGCTCCCAACTTTGGGATAATAAATAAAAGGGTACTTCAACTACACAACAAAGTTAAAGTACCCTTATAATTCCTAATTCCGTTAGTAACGAAATCTGTTTTTAACTGCCTGAGAAATATCTTTTGCCTCCTCACGTGATACTGTTGAAAATCCAGTTACATCAAACCCGCCATGACGAATAATTCCAGGGTTTGTAACAACTACAAACGGTTTTTCGCTAGAAGGTGTTAAAACATCAAGCAATTCATTTCGAACATCTTTAAAACAAAGACCCTTTCTTGTATAAATGTGCTCATGCCAAAAATAATAATTATTTGATTTCGTAAAGTGCATATCCACAAGACGCTTTGTCATATCATACACATAAAGAATTGCTCCTTTCCTTGGATTAAAATCTGTCCAGTAAACAACATTCTGATTATCGATCAATAGATCACAACAAAAATAACCTCTTGCTTTGTGACTTAAAAGAAATGGAATTAATCTTTCCCTCAAATCATCATAAATCTTTTTTTGTATTTCTATTGAAACAGTACTCGGATATGCTGTTCGTGTATAAGAAAAATTAGTTGTAAGTTGATCAAAAATATCAATAATAGATACTTCGCCTTTATCGTTAATTTCCCAGTGTACAGAAACTTCAGACACTACATCTATCACCTTTTCAGCTACAAGTGGGGTAATCATTTTGTTCACATGTGACAAGTTAGCAATTAAATCTTCATATGTACTCACCTTAAGAATACTACCCAAATTTATACCACCAGTTCCATTTGACGCTTTTATGAGAACACTATTCCCAGTGGAAAAAAAACTTCGAGTTCTTGCTATAAGTTCTTCTGTAGAATTTGCTCCAACCCAAGGTGAAGTGTTTAAATTAACTGTTTCACAAATTTCTTTAAAAACACGCTTACAGGAAAATTTTATAGAAACGTCAAAATTACAATAAGGATATACTTGTAGTATATCTGCAAGATTACGTTCACTTTCTTCAATCCAAAAGAATTCAAGTCTAGCCTGTGAACCACCAATTGCCTCGTAGATTTTTGAACGAACTTGCTCTTTGGTAACTATATGTTGTGAAAGAGTTTGTTTTTCATTAAAGGGACCTGCGACTATGATCTCAGGTAATGAAAAACCTAAATCTTTCCAATACCTTAAATACGCTGGATCGATTGGATTTGTGACCAAAATAACATGTCCATCACCAACTTGACAAAGACCTCCTCGCTGATCATAATCTTGTTCTGCCTCACATCCACAGAAGAGTTTATTGCTTTGCGTTTCAATTAAAACACGCTTAATTTCACTATTCACGATTTACCTCCTTAAACAGATTGTTAAAGAACTAACCTTTAATTAAGGTTCTTGGTATATTAATACTATATATATTTATTTACGTCAACGTAACAGCCTCACCCTTTGTAGATTATATTGCGTTAGTTTTATGTTTTACGATAATCATCTAAAAAAAACCCTAAAACCTCATACATTCTATAAAGTGAATCAATATCAATCCACTCTTCATTTTGATGCTGACCTCCGCCTCTTGGCCTAAATAAGGCTGTAGGTATCCCACGAGAAGAGAAAAATACAGCATCGCTGGTACCACATTCATTCGTAAATAAAACCTTCTTTTTAGTGTGTCTGCTCAGTATTTGGGCTAACTTTTGTACATAATAATCTTTCTCACTGGTGAAAAACATGTCATTTTCTTCAATGATATTTACTTTTCCTTTGCGACCGATAATCTTATTGATTAAAGAAATGATTCTTTTAGGATCTTTATTGTCTACAAACCGAACATCAAAATAAGCATGGGCCGAATCCGGTACCTGATTTATACTATTTTTTGTTTCAATCTTAGTCAGAAC
>CAYGKU010000042.1:0-10674 GCA_964350745.1 uncultured Candidatus Saccharibacteria bacterium
CTTCATACTGCAACGTAATTGGAGATAATCTCAGACAAAACGCACCAGATCACGTACGTGACGCTGATGTGTTTATTTATCAGTTTGGTGAGGTAGTTAAGGTCTGTACGTACTAACCAAATAGTATTCCTCTCTTCTTAGGCTTACGGTTCACCAGTACCTCAAGCACTACTAGCGAAAATGCATCAGCTAAGTCGTCATGTTTCTCAACACCGAAGTTGATGAGTTCTTGTTCTAGCTTTGATGACTCACCAAAGGGAAAGAAAATCTGTCCCACGCTTAACGGCGTGGCTGTGAGACTTAAACGTTCTCGTTTGTCTCCTTGTGGTCTAACTCCTTCAACATTTACACCATCTTCTTTAAGCTGTTGTACAACCGCTTCTTGATATGCGACGTTCTCGATAAAGAATAGTGGGTCAAGTAAGTACTCAGAACGAAGTTTGTATTCCAGTAGTTTTATCTCGGCACAGGTTTCAGGAAAGCTAAGTCGTTTACGAACAATTTCAGGCAAGATGTACAGGTACAACTTTTTGTCCTTTTCGCAAACAAGGATAGGAACCATTGTTGTGTAGTCAGCGTAGGTGCTTTTCGAGATGGCGAGATCTACACCAACATAGATGCCGAGCTGGTGCATATCATCTGGAATATCGTGATAGTGACGTATCCATAGCGCATCTATGATCTGTCCTTCGTCTGGAATCATTCGGAGAAGATATTCACGCTCCCACGCTTTGGCACTCATGACTTCTTTCTTTAAGTCGATAAGTGACTCAGGAGTAGTGAACTTTTCTGACCATAAACAGTCACCGTATTTGTCTATGAGTGGAAAGGCTTTGAATACACCGTTCACTTCGCCAAAGTCGATTTTCTCTTTTAGACGCATGATAAGTGAATCGTCGTGTACCAAGTTACCGACCAAAATTATCTTTGTTCCAAGGTCTCCCGAGGGAATGATTTCACTGGTAAACCAATTAAAGGTTTTGTCTCTACCTTCTTGAGTTTTAGTAGAACCCATGTCCTCGATGTCATCACAGATAATTAAATCAGGTCGATAACTCTTGTGTCTAAGTCCACGCATACTCTGGTCGGCAGACAATACGGTAATACGAGCGTCATACTTTGATAGTACGATTGATGATGCTCGCCATTCGTCTTGTGGCTCCTCAAATGGTCCAAGGTCTTGTTGCAGTAGTTCGTTTCGCTCTAATTCAGCTTTGATGTTCTGTAGTAGCTGCCTCGCTTGGGTTTGTGTACGAGAAATCAGCAACACGAACTTCTTTTGTTGTGAACCTAGTATCGACCAAATGGGGTACGACAAAGAGAAGATAGTAGATTTAGCAGAACCACGAAAAGCTACTATTACCCCTAACTTCAAATCAGTTCGTTCAGTAATTTCTAACATCTCTGAATGAAACTTCGCACTAGGGTGCTTTAAGTATTCACTAAAGTACACGGGCATAAAGTATCCGTGACTCCTGGCGGTCACTTCTCGTCGCACTAAGGGGTCAGAAACAATTCTTTCTAGTAGTTCTGGGGGTAAGTTATTCATGATCAGGTTTGATTAAGTTGGCATATTCCAACGCTTGTTTGATGGTGTCTTTCTGATCATCTGATAGTTCAGTATTTTTCTCACCTTGTCTTTTCAGTGGCTTTGTGGCGAATCGTTTGTGGTTGCTTGTGAGCCACAGGCGAATGGCTGAGAACTTTCTATCTTTGATTAGTTGCAGTAACTGACTTTCGCTCATGTCGTTCACGAACTCAATACCAGCCGTTTCTGCTTCGGCGTACTCTTTAGCAAACTCTTTATCTTCTTTTAACCAACGATAAACGGTGTTACGTGAGATTCCTGATTTCTCGCACGCCACCTGAACGATTGGTACTTTGCGAAGTTCGTCTAAGAACCTCGGAGCATGACTATCCTTTTTCATAGAATCCTTTGATTACTTTTACTTTCTTCCCAGTCAACTTTTCATACCGTCGGCGAACTACTTCACAAAAGATTGGATTTTGTTCAATGGTATATACTCGTCGGTTTAGTGACTCAGCTGCAATCAGAGTACTTCCAGAACCAGCAAACGAATCAAGAATGATGTCATTTGGCTTGGTACAACGTTTGATTGCTTTCTCGTGGAGTGACGGTGGTTTTGATGTTGGGTGTTCGTACTGCGATGTGCTCAAACGTTTGGCGGCCCAAACATTTTGTACGTCTTCTAGCAGTTGATTTCCTGTACCGAGTTCTTTATTCATCATCTCTGTAGCGTCTAGAACTAATTTCGACAGGTAGGGTGAATTGACTGTGCCATACACACAGAATTCAAGTACTTTCGAGAAGGCGACAGTTGGAGTCGGGCTGGCCGAATTTTTCAACCATATATTCAACCTACGATTCTTTATACCGAGTTCGTTGTAGAGTGTCTGAAAAATCCAAACCCAAGCTTCATCAGCCCAATAAAATACGTGAGTATCTTTAGTTGATACTGCTAGACCAGCTTCAAGTGTCTGTCTAATGAATACTTTGTATTGCTCAGAGCTTTTATTGTCGTCGACATCGCCACCATAGTTGGCTTTATTACCTACACCAAGTTTGATGTTGTATGGAGGGTCTGAATAGATCATGCTGGTACGTTCGTCACCAAAGAGAGATTTGAGTGCGTTATTGTCAGTGCAATCTGAACAGAGCAGTTTGTGTTTACCAAGGATGAGTAAGTCACCCGATTGAATGTCAGTGGTCTTTGCTTCTTCAATTTCTTTTTCCTCATCGAAATCATCATCTTCAGCAGTTAGGTCTTTATCCCAGAAATCTGCTAGTTCGATATCTTCAAACCCTGATTCTGTAAGAAGGTCTAGGTCAAAGCTTTTTAACGCTTCGAGATCCCAATCGCCACCCAGTTTGTTGGAAGAAATCAGGTACTGGTCAGCTTCTGTTTTGGTGAGCTTTCGATTAGGAATGCGTACATCAATTTCTTCACTACCTCGACCCAGTAACTTGAGGGCTTTCACACGCTGATGTCCTGCAAGTATCTCGCCGTTAGCGTCTACTGCTGGTATCTCAGCTAGTCCAAATTTCTTCAGACTCTTCTTAAGGTCAGACATTTGTTTGTCCGAAATAGTACGAGGGTTAATCGTCTGAGGGATAAGTTCGTCTACGGTGCGTACTTCAGTACGCCAAATTAGCTTCTTCATTTTATTTAATACTTACGTAAATAAAATGTATGGGTATAGAAAAAACCTACATCCACACACGAAATAAAAAGCTGGTGAGCTATCTATTTCTTGCGCGGAGTAGGCATAGCGATGAGGCGGTGCGTTACTCTACTTGTTACTACGCAATATTTGTTACTAACAATATTACTCTGCTGGTTTATCTTTGGCAAGTCCGCGTAATATACGCTTACCGTTCTTACTCTTCATAAATTGTTCAGCATCATTACCGAGTTTGGTGGGCGCGCCGCCTTTAGGGAAGGCAAAGAAAACTTTCCCTCCACTAGCTTCTGTTTCTCGAACCAGTTTTACAAGCTCTGGATCATTCTCAATTTTGTCGTTGATAGTTTCCTTGTCCTTCTTTAAATCACCTGTTGATTGAACATATACTCGAGTAGCTTCTTTTTTATCCATCGCTCGTACAATCTTTTTCCCAACTGACGGCGTGGCAGAAAAATCCCTAGTATGTACAGACATGTCGGTCACTTGGATAACTACATCACCATCTCTAGGTTGTCTGGTTGGTGAATGGGTGATTATCTTTTGCATAACGTTATTTTATAGTATTTTAGCTGACATGCCGATTTATTGTGTTTATTTTCGATAGGTTTATACTAAATTGTATAGAAATATGGCTGAAAAGAACACAATAGGCTTGTACAAGCTAAATACTGATCACGAGGAACTTCGTGAGACAAACTCCAATGTAGAAGTGATTGGGCGTATTATCGATTTGTACACTCAGAAGAAAAGAAAAAAAGATGAAGGTTTCTCTCTCACCTCAATGGAATTGTCCGAACTGATTACTCTAGATGAAGGAGTTTCTGTTACAGCGTATAGACATGAACGAGGAAACCCTAACGCTTGGCAGAGTTTTCTAAATAAAGCATTTGATGACGTTCCAACTCTCTACAACAGAAACCATGATTTTATTGTGTTTGTTCATGATTCAGACGGAGATTTATTTTGCTTTACAGGAGGTTCTGCAAATCATGCAATCACAGAATTTATAGACGTGACATTTCCCATTGAGCTAATGAAGCGTATTACTGATCCTGAAAAAATTAAGCAAGCAAAGAGTCGAAGTGTGACTGGTGATCTATATGCAAGAGATCATTATTATCGTGGTTACTCAGCCGTGAGCGCTACAGAATCATTCGGGCAGGTATGGAAGGATTTACTTGCCTCAATTAGGGAAGATGTGTGGGACGACCCAGATATGGCTTCAATGCTTGGCACTAAAAAGAGGGTTGGGGTTGAAATCAAGAGTTCATTCAAAATTAAGAAGCGTATTGGTTTTGAAGACGTACTGAAACTAATTACAAGAATAAAAGAATACCTCGCCCAAACTGTTGATGAGGAAACCGAAGCAGCTTTTGCTTTTCTTGATTCTGTAATGTTGGTTAAAGGGTACACAATCGAAAATAATCTAAAGCAAAAAGTTTATGAGACTATTTATGAGAGAGTAGCGAATCCTGATGTTGAGCTTGATTATGATTTGTGTAATGTGAATTACGATGATTATTTTGGAGCAAATACGTATAAAATTCGCTACAAAAATACTTTCTTTGCTGAGTTGGACACACTACCTGAGACCGAGGACGTTATTGATTTAACAATTGAACACTTTAGAGCTAATCATCCTGAAGTTTTAGAGTCATTAGAAGCTTTTACAGAGCATATAGAGCAAGTATTTATTGAGACTACTCATGATGAATTGTTTCAAAACACAGGTGGAAAAATTTATGCACACCTTCATGGTGAAGTGCAGTATGAGGAGAAAACATATTTTTTGGTAGATAGACAATGGTACTTGGTCAAAGATAACTTTTTAGTTGTATTACAAAATGATTTTGATACTTATCTAAATGCTGATGATCGCATTAAAAAAAGGTCTGATATAGAAATGAATGCTTGGGTGAGTGGAAAAGAAGGTCCTTACAATGACAGTTATTGTAATAACCCAAATTTCATTGTTGGCGATAGAATTATCCTTGATGGTATCGAGTACTTTGATTTGCTTTATATTGGAGAGGCAGGAAAAGTTTACATAATTCAAGTCAAAAAAGGTTTTGGTGGCAAGGCGCGAGAATCGTGTTCCCAAATAAGAAACTCTGCAAAAATGATTGAGAGTTCTTTGGCTGGCGACAACCCAAAAAAATTAAAAGAGTTATATTCAAAGCTTGGTAATCGTCCTACTACGGTTTGTCCTAATCGACTACATGGGATAACAGAAGCTCAGTTCATTTCTCTCTTTAGAGATCGTGAGCGTATTTACATGTTAGCTATTGCAGGAGTTGCTAGTACAGAGGCGCTTGTAGATACTAATTCAAATATCGCTAAATTTGAGGTACTAAGTACGAGAGATGCTCTTAGGGTTATAAAAGAAGGAGATAGTTTTAAGGTTTGCTTAGTTTAACTGTGAAGTGGTACCAAAAAGAGATTAAGAAATTTTTTAAGGAGACATTTAATACAACTGTCTTTGCTTTGTTGTTTTTGTTCTCTGTCTCTGTGTGGCATTTCTTCTTGGGTCAGGGTTACCAGTGGCAAACTATCACGCCTGTGCCAGAACCGTCTATGTTCAATAGGCTACTGTATAGTGCACTCACTTTTGTTACGTTGGGTGCATTGCTATATAAGCTCAAGTTCTATCAAGTCCTGTATTACATAAGTGGAGACCGGAGATCATTTCAAGAAGCTAAAAAGATAGTCTGGGTAGTCCTAGTAGGATTAATGTTTTTCATCATTATTCCTACTACCGTGAACATGGTGAATCACATCTTATCTTTTGGATTCAACATTTTGAATTTCATATTTTACTTATTTCTACCATTCGGAGGAGCGGTAATTTTAGCTATAGGACTTTTCTACTTTAGAAGATCAGCGCTGTATCAAAAGCTTTCTGGTGAAGACTTAGATAAGATGCCTAGTATTGAAGACATAACCCTTGAAGCATTCTTTAGAACGCCTCAAAGAATTAAAGAGTGTGCTGCATCTGGAATAGATATTAATAAATGTGAAAGAGATATTCTTTCAAAAAATAATAATATCCAAAAGTATGTGTATCAAGCTTGTAAGCAAATACAAACTTTTGGTATTAGTTATCAAAAGTTTTTAAAGGAGATTGGTAATTTGAATAAAAAAGGACACGAACTAACAGATTCAGAAGAGATGGTGGTCAGGTCTTTTGAAAAAGAAGCTAACTTAATGTTAAGGAGTGCTGTTGAGTTATATATTGAGAGTTGGAACTTTGCACGAGAAAGTAAAAAAGAAGAAGCAATTCGCGCATACTATTTAGTAAAAACCCTACAGGCTTTCTTTAAGAGAAACAGAAATTCTGAAAAGTATTGTGACTACCCACAGCAAGGAGATATCTTGAATATTGTAGATATTAGAAAAGAGTTGAAAAATCTGCCCACCACCTTCTTCTTTTTTGCCAAAGGCAAAAATCTTCAAAAAGATAAAGATGTCATACATCTGACAAAATCATACACGACATTACTTGATGAAGCTCTGAAGCATATGACACCTAGGGAACGATTTGCTTTAGGTGAATCGTATCAACAGTATGTAAATACAAGTGATTCAATACATGGCTATGCAGGATCTCCCGTATTTGAAATTGATGACGTTCAAGAATTTATGAAAGTACTTTATGGTGGTGTTTATATACTGGCGGTTTATACTCAAAAAAATCTCACAAAGATTGGATCTGGTGTATTACCTTGCCAGGGTCTACTTGATGCTTTGGATGGAATTGAGTCAGATGATTTTAACGGAGACTTGAAAATTGATATTGGAGATAGTGTTTTAGTAAAGAGACAAATTAAGGCAGTGGTTAAAAATGTTATGTTCTCAGATTATGGTTGTGCAAGGTACGAAGTAGAGTTTAATGATAAAAGAGGGGACGCTAGCTGGTCTTTTGAGAAGACTTTGTATCTACGAAAAGATTTGCAGAAATTACCTACAATAGTTACAGAGTAGTGTAACTTTTTTGAATACTGATAAATCTGTCACTTTTGTCACTTTTTCTTGCGCACGAGACACTATCGAATTGGTTTATTAATATTAGCTAACTGGTCAAGCCCAGCTTGACCGCCCACGGTTCTAGCTCGAGACAGCCCGCAAATTTTAACTTCACCCGCTTTCAGCGGGTGAAGTTAAAATTTGCGGTGATCTACTGACCTTTGCTCGAACCCATTTCGAGAAAGGACAATAATCGTGCCGCGCGGAGCGCGTGGTGGCTTTGTACTTCTGCGTACGCATTGGGGCGTGTGGTGACGCGCCTCGGGGCGCGCTCGTACCTCACGCGCAGCAACCCTAAAAATTTCCTTACCTTTCAAAAAGCGGAAGAGGGTGCGGGGGAAGCCGCCAAAAAGTTGAAAGGAAATTTTTGGGTTACTTCGCCTTACAGTCTTCCAAAAGTTCTTCACAAAGCCCTTTTAAGAAGTAGGGGCTTTGTTCATCACTTTCTCCAGACTGTTGGCGCCCGAGGCGCTACGCATAGACCAACCGCGAGGTAATACTAGAGACGCTCACATCTCCAACACCTCCGCACAGCTCGCTCACGGGCTAACGCCCGTTCGCACAAGCTGCTGCGGTGTTGTCGAGTAGAGCTTCTACTCTCTCAGCTTGACTTGTCAACAGAAATATCAATTCGTGGGTAGACATTTTGAGGCAAATGTTTAAAATATATTTATGGCGCAGAAAAAAAGAAAAATGGAAGCGTTGACAGTGCAGAGGTTGATTAGCGAAGTTTTGGTAACGCAATTAAGCATTCCGTCCAGGCAAATTGTTAATGACACCACATTTGCACAGTACACTCAATCAAAGAGGCCTGACTTATTGATTTCGGAATTTGAATTTGACGGAAAAAATGATGATCAATTTATTAAAAACCTGGTGGCGTATGCAGAGGTTAAAGATAATTGCTCAGTGGACGATGCCGATTGGATGGATGCTCTATCACAAGGTCAAGAAAAAGCTGAGAAATTAGATCTTCCTTACTTCATTGTAACTAATTGCAAAACTTCTGTTTTTTATAACGCAAGCACATTAAAAGAAATTACTCTAAATAAAAATCCTATTAGAGAATTTCATACGATTGACATACTTCGATTGATCAAGAACAGGTTAAAAAAAGACCCGAGTTTAGAAAATATACAGACGAACGTTGATTCCATTTCAACAATATCCGAAGCTATCTTTAATAAAAAGCTTTGGGAGCTAGCGACAGTGTACAGGGGCATAAGCTTCAAAAATAATATAGAAAAAATAGATTTCACTATTGGGTTTATTGCGCTTGAATTTTTTGAAGAAAAAGCAATCTTGGATAACACAAAAGATAATTCCAAAATTTATTGGTCAGACTGCGAAGAAGAACGACCGGACAAGCAAGTAGCTAACCTTGTTGCTTATATTAATAGGCTTGAAACAGAGGAAGTTAAATTTCAGGAATTCCAAGGTTTAATGGAAACCGTTCGAGTTTTTATATATGGCGAAAATGGAAAAAAGCCTTTAGTTAGTCAAGCGGAGGTAATATCAATCTACAATATCATTGATTCCATGAGGCCGTTGCATGGCACGGGATTTGATCTATTTGGTGCGGTGTATGAAATGTTTGCCTCTTCAAAGGAGAAAAAAGAATTTGGAGAATATTTTACAAGGAGACATTATGCCCATATCTTTTCAAAGATACTACTTCGAGACGAAACATACTTCAACGAAGACAGACAATTTACGGTCTTAGACCCAGCTTGTGGTACAGGAGGTTTTCTGACTGAAAGTTTCAAAGTTCTTAAAAGTGCTTATGAAAATACTGATACGCTTAACAGTAAGGCAAGGAATTTTCTCGAGAAAAAGTGTTTTTACGGTGTTGACGTGAGAGAGGAAAATATCTCACGAACAAAGCTCAACATGTTTCTTGTGGGTGACGGACACACAAATATGAGAGATTCTAACTCTTTGCTAGATAATTTCAAAAATGTTGAATTTGACTACATTGTGACTAATCCTCCGTATGGCAACGGAACTATTAAGGCAGATACAAGCAGTTTATCTACAACTAGAAATGAGATTGCTTTCTTTGCAAAGATTATAAGTCTACTAAAGATTGGTGGAAAGGCTTGTGTGATTGTGCCTGACGGCATTTTAGAAAATCCAACCTATGCACCATTTAGAAAAGAGATATTGGAGAAATGTAATGTGCAGGCGATAGTCTCCTTACCTAAGTTTGCTTTTGCTCCATATACAAAAGAAAAGACCTATGCTGTCTTTTTACAAAAGAGGAGTAAGCAAATCACTGAGATTCAATCTGATCCTATTTGGATGTACATCATAGACAATGATGGACTCGCAAATTCTGATAAAAGATTTCCAACTAAACTCCGAAATAATAGAAACGGGTGGAAGCATGATGAAATTTCAGGTTGGGTCAGTACAGACGGTGAAGAAATGCCCGGGCTACTTGAAGAGCGTTGGATGAGATACGAAGACGATGCTAAAGGAACAAGCTGGATAGATGAAAAAGGTATCGAAAGGAATGAGCGAAAAGCAAGTTTTATCAAAATAGCAAAAATCACCAAAGACAAATACATGACTCTGTTGCCAGAGTATTACCTAAGACCTTACGAACCAGATTACATAACACTTAAAGAATTAGATGACGAACTAAAAAAACTGGCAAAGATAACAAAATAAGATATGAATTTGCTCAGTTTGTTCAAAATTAATCAAGGTCACCAAATAACTGATTTAGAACTATATTCTGCAGAAGGTAGCATCCCAGTTTTAACAGGCGACAACGAACTCAAAGGATACTGGAGTGAGTCTATTGTAGAAAAAGAGAATTTGCCATGTCTCACTTATCCTACCAAGGGTTTTAGTGGAAACATCTTTATTCAAGAAGATATTTTTGACGCAAATAATACCGCCGTTTTAATTCCAAGAAAAAAATGGAGAGATGAATTGGTATTAGAGTGGTTCGCATACAAATTGCCGACTCTTTTCTTTAACAGCATGACTAACAAGGAGGGTGTTAGTTACTTGAATAAGAATCTGGTTCAAGAAATTGAAATTAATCTGCCTGATAAAGAAGATCAAGAGAATCAAGTTAAATATTATAGGGAGTTGAAAAACTGGCAAAAATATTTTTCTACTGCACTTGAGAAAATTCATGGAATACGAGAAAAAACTATATTTTTTGATGACTTACTTAATTCAAATGAACGAATAGAGTTAAGCAGCATTATTGACTATGTCAGCCGTAATGACTACTTGAGTGAGGAAGGTATATATAAAAGTGTTCCTGCTGAAGGAGAGGCGACCATTAAAGTTTTAAGCGGTGATACTAGCCAGTTGTTTTACGGAGAAGTGTCGATGGAAACACCTAATATACATTATATTAAAAAAAGACAGATCCTTAGGTTGGTGACGAGAGGAAAAGCTGGAAAACTAACCTTTTTCCCAAAGGGC
>CAYGKU010000043.1:0-10243 GCA_964350745.1 uncultured Candidatus Saccharibacteria bacterium
AACGTACCAATGGGCAAAGTATTTACCGAAGCCATTAAAGGAAATTTACCAAAAGATGTACAGATAATTGTTTTCTGTCGTACGGGCGGTCGTGCTGGCGTAGTGGAAAGAGAGTTATGTGAAAGAGGGTATCTCATTGATGGGCTGGAAGGCGGTCTAGAGGCTCTAAGGGAAACATAATTATCTATGCTAGAAATTGTCTCCATTTTTTTAGCTACCAAATTGCACGTCATTATAGTTTTGACTGCACTAGTTTTTGTTGCGCTCGCTTCAGATTATCAACGACTGCGAATTCTTGTATTAGCTACAATCTCATTACCTCTTACTTTTATAGTTAGCAGAAGTGCCTCTTTGTTAGTTGAGAACCCTCGACCATTTCTTGAGCACGATTTTATGCCATTGGTGGCTCACGCGGCTGACAATGGATTCCCTTCAGATCACGCTTTGTTAGTGTTTGCTATCGCTAGTATTGTGTTCACGTTTAACAAATCAGCTGGAATAGTTTTGTTTATTATGGCAGCTTTGGTTGGATTTGGAAGGGTGCTGGTTGGGGTACATCACGTTGTTGATGTGCTAGGTAGTTTCGTGATTGCAGCATCCATTGTTAGTTTATGCTATCTAACTTTACGCAGTTCTCTTACTGAAATCTATAAAGATTAAGTTTTTTGTGGGCGTCTTTCTATCCGAAGAATATTCCTCCCAATAACCATAGATTTAGTCCAGCAATGATGATACAGATAATCCAAGCGATTATGCTGAGGATAGTTGAGTTTGCAAATTCACCCATAATCTTTTTACTGCCGGTAAACACAATGAGGGGAAAGATGGCAAAGGATAGTTGAAGACTAAGAACCACCTGACTTAATATCAAGAGATCTGTAGCTGCATTAGCCCCATAAAGACCAATAAAGACTACGGCAGGGATAATTGCTAGCAAACGAGTAATTATTCTTCGCATCCAAGGCTTGATTCGTAGATTGATGAATCCTTCCATGATTATCTGACCAGCTAGCGTACCGGTAATCGTGGCGTTTTGCCCTGCAGCCAAAAGAGCAATGGCAAACAAAGTACTAGCTGCACTAATACCAACTAGTGGCGAAAGGAGTTTGTAAGCATCCTCAATCGCCGCGACTTCATTGAGGCCGTTAGTAAAGAATACTGCAGCCGCTAGAATTAGAATTGAAGCATTAACAAACAAGGCGATAGTAAGGGCGATAGTTGAATCAAAAGTAGCAAACTTAACTGCTTCCTTTTTACCTTCTTTTGTTTCAGCATACATTCGAGTCTGAACGATAGATGAGTGCAAGTAGAGATTATGAGGCATTACTGTAGCTCCAATAATACCAATCGCTAAGTAAAGCATTTCAGGATTGAATACTAATTGAGCAGTAGGAAGGAACCCAACTAGCAACGGAGCGATGGCGGGAGCTGAAGCAAAAATTTGAAAGGCAAATATACCAGCAATTGTCGCCATCAAAGTAACAATAAGGGCTTCTAAGTAACGGAAACCCTTATTCTGCAAGAGAAGAATAACCAAAACGTCAACTGCCGTAATAATCACACCGACTATAATCGGAATATTAAACAGAAGGTAAAGAGCAATGGCCGAACCGATTACCTCGGCTAAGTCTGTGGCAATAATCATCACTTCAGCCATGAGCCAAAGAATGATAGCGACCGGCTTGGGGAATTTATCCTTACACATCTGGGCTAAGTCTCTACCTGTCACAATACCCAGCTTTAGGGCTAGGTGCTGTAGAATCATGGCAAAAATACTAGACATTAGTACTACGGTAAGTAAGGCGTAGCCAAACTTTGAACCGCCAGCAATACTAGTGGCCCAGTTTCCTGGGTCCATATAACCAACAGCTACCAAAAAGCCTGGACCAGAATATAAGAGTAATTTTTTAGAAAAGGATAGGTTAGGTGGAATAGGAATTGAGCGGTGTACTTCAGGTAAACTCGGTGTCTTTTCATCTTCCCCCGCTTCTCTTGAGGCTCCTTTCCAGCCTAAGGCTTTAAATAAATTTGTGTGCGTCATAGGTATAATAAATCGCTTTTTGCGATTGGTTTTTAATAATGTTTTGTATAGTTTTAATCTTTAAACTTTGGAATAGGCGATCCATGAGGGTCATTCACTGGATTGTGTAAAAATTTTGCCAGTCTTTTTATTACGTCATCACTGAATGCATGTTCTAACTTCTCAGCTTCTTCATGGATTTTGTCTTTTGGAATTTTTAAAGTTTCGTGCAGGAAAACTTCTATAATCCTGTGTTTATAAGTTAGTTTCTGAGCCGCGCCCAAACCTTTTGCTGTCAAAGTAATTTGACCGTAGATTTCAGCAACAACAAAACCATCTCTAACTAATTCTTTCACTCGTTCTGAAACAGTTGATTTACTGAGCTTGAGACGTTCAGCAATATTTGTCACCCCAGCTTCACCCGTTGCTTTTTGGATAATATATATCGCTCTAATATAGTCTTCTTTGGTCGATGATATCGACGGAGGAGTACCCGAAGGTGTTCGCATGTACGAACTATACTCTTATTCGCTTTAAAAGCAAGATAAAATATCAACACAGGCAATAATTTGTTATATGTAAATTTGAAACGCGATTGACTAAGAGACCCCCTGGGGGTATCATTGAAATATGAAACAGGACATTAAGAAAAAAGTCATCAAAAGACTTAAGATCATTGAAGGTCAGGTTCGTGGGTTACAAAAAATGGTTGAGGAAGAGAAGTATTGTGTTGATGTTATCACCCAGTCCTCTGCTGTTCGTCATTCTCTAGGATCAGTTGAAGATTTAATGATGGAAAATCATCTTTCAACTCACGTGATTGAACAGATGAAGAAGGGGCAACATAAAAAAGCTACTCAAGAAATTTTATCGGTATATAAATTAGCTAAGTTTAATAAATAGCTATGAAACACTCACATGATTGTCATAGTCACGGAAGTTCTGGAATGGGTCACGGCTCAGCTGGTACTTTTTTAAAGCGGTTTTGGATCGTTACCTTTCTGCTCATTCCGTTAGTCTTTGCTAACGAAATGATAATGGAGGCTATCGGTTTGGACTCATTCATTCTGAGCAAGTGGATCGGTTTTGGTATAGCTACAATTATTTTTGGTTTCTCGCTTATCTTTTTCCAGCATGCGTGGCATGAAATAAAAGCCAGGGCGTATGGCATGATGACGTTGGTTTCAATCGCGGTTGCCTCAGGATATCTCTTTTCGGTAGCTGCTACATTTATTCCGAGTCTCGAAGCAGATTTCTACTTGGAAATTTCAACTTTGATTTGGGTGCTTCTCTTTGGGCATTACCTTGAAGCAAAGTCTGGAGCAGCAGCTGGTGATGCCCTTGCTGAAGTTGCTAAGCTTTTACCAAAACAGGCACACAAACTGGTTGACGGACAAGAAGTTGACGTAAACATTGCAGAGTTGGTTAAAGGCGATATTGTTTTAGTGAAACCAGGTGAGAAGATTCCAGCTGATGGTTTGATACAAGAAGGTTCTGCCAATATAGACGAAGCCCTGATTAGCGGTGAATCAAAGCCAGTTGAAAAAACCGTCGGTGCGGAAGTAGTCGCTGGTGCTATCTGTCTTGATGGATCACTCACCATTACACTTACCCGAGTTGGTGAACACTCTACCATTGGACAAATTCAAACCTTAATCGCCCAGGCTCAACAGACCAAACCAAACTCGCAACGAATTGCCGACAAAGCAGCTGCCGTACTTACATTTGTGGCTGGTATTACTGCGCTGTTAACTATTTTGGTTTGGACATTCTTGCTAGGCGAGACGTTTGTGTTTGCGGTTACTCTCGCTATTACGGTATTGGTAATTGCTTGTCCGCACGCACTGGGTTTGGCTATTCCAACTGTGACCACCATCACGACATCACTAGCAGTGAAAAATGGTTTCTTCATCAAGAACCTAGCGAAGATTGAGGTCATTCGGAAAGCTGACTACGTGGTTTTTGATAAGACTGGCACGCTTACAACTGGTCAGTTTGGGGTAACTGATATTGTTGCGACCGGCAGTCTTTCTAAGGAAGACATTTTACACATTGCCGCTTCGCTTGAACAACATTCTTCACATATTATCGGTGAGTCTATTGTGAAGCATGCTAAAGATTCTAAAGTCGCACTCTCTAATATTTCAGCCTTTAAGAATGTAGCTGGGAAAGGTATTACTGCCGAACTTGATGGAAAAAGGTATGTGGTTGGTAATAAGACCCTCATGTCTGAGATGAACATCAATCTTGATGGTGCTGAAGCCGAATATAAAACTCTGTCTAAGAAAGGCAAAACGACCATCTTGATAGCTGACGGAACTAAGGTGCTTGGTCTAGTCGCTCTGTCTGATGCCATCAAACCAGAGTCATTTGAAGCAGTTAACCGGTTGCATGTAATGGGTGTGAAAGTAGCGATGTTAACAGGAGACAATATCCAAGTAGCTAAAAGTGTAGCCGAAGAACTTGGTATTGATACCTACTTTGCCGAAGTGTTGCCAGAAGATAAATACGAACACATTAAGGAATTGCAAAATGATGGCTCAGTGGTCTTAATGGTGGGTGATGGGGTGAATGATGCACCAGCACTGACTCAGGCCAATGCAGGAATTGCCATTGGTGCCGGAACTGATGTAGCAGTTGAAGCTGGTGATGTTGTGCTGACCCGTAACAATCCCGAAGACATTGTTCGACTGATTACATTAGCCAAGAAAGTGTATAGCAAAATGATCCAAAATCTTGTGTGGGCGCTGGGGTATAACGTTGTCGCTATTCCAGCTGCTGCTGGCGTGTTTGCGTACTGGGGCTTCTTCTTACGGCCTGAAATCGGGGCGTTTGTGATGAGTTTATCAACGGTGATTGTAGTAGCCAATGCCATGCTCCTCAAACGAATAGATTTAGGTTAAAATAACAGACATAACGTATGTTTACATTTGTACAACAAACAGCTAAGAAAATAGTCGGTATTAGCGTACTCACAGTTTTTATCGGCGCCATGTTCGTTAGCTTGTTCCATATGTCTGTAGGCATGGATATGGCTGGTGGCATGTCAGATTGTCTGTTTATGGAACGAGGTGAAGTGATTTGCCCGATGAATATCGCTGACCATATTGGGGCGTGGAAAGATGCTTTTGTTTCAGTCGTTCCAACCATCGTCACGCTTGTATTAGCTGCGGGTGCGATTGCTTTGGTTGTTTCAACAGCACCTTTTTTATTGGGTGTAAAAAGAAAACTGATACCCATCCAACTCAATGTATTTCGTACTCGGACGTACTCCTTTTCATATCGTCCACTACAGGAACTATTTTCTAATGGTATTCTTCACCCAAAACTTTTTTAGCTACCGAATATTGTGATTTAAATCGCTCATTTAGTAGCTTAGAAAAGTAAATAAACATGCAAAAAACATACTTTCTTGGTGCAATTCTTTTTGCACCATCGATTATTCTCGCTCACGAGGAAGAACTACATATCACCACGGCGTGGTACCAAGAACCGATGACTGTTGTCGCCATACTTTTAGCTGCTCTGGCTATAAGTGTGCTCAGCTATGGATTCGTCACCAAGAGAAAAAACTTCATCACGATACCAGCAATAGCGTTGGTAGCGGTTGCTGTCACAGGTTTAGTTTCCTTTGGTCAAAACAACCTCACCTACGAACCAGACTTAGCGGTCGCAAACTTTGGTGAAGGTCAGTCAGTCACTTTATACAAGAGTCCGAATTGCGGCTGTTGTAGTGGTCACGCAGCGGCACTCGAAGCAGCTGGCTTTGATGTCACGATTGAAGAAACGAATGACCTTAACGCAATCAAACAATCACGTAACATTCCACTGGGTGGAGAAAGCTGTCATACGTCAGTTATTGGCGACTACGTAGTAGAAGGACATGTGCCACTGGAAGCAATTGAGAAACTACTGGCTGAACAACCTGACATTACTGGCATTGGATTACCGGGAATGCCAATTGGTACCCCAGGTATGCCAGGCAAAAAAACAGCTCCGTATGAAGTTTATCAACTATCAGCTGATGGAGAGATGTCACCTTATCTAACTATCTAAATATGAAATACATATTAAGCATAGGTGCGTTCTTGCTCCTTATTGGTGGGGTGTTTTGGTATACCAGTACTCCAAACATGATGGGGATGAACATGGACGGCATGATGATGGGACAAAATATTCCTGAAGAAGACAATTTAGCAATCTTGCACGATGCGAATGTACCAGAAGTACAGCCAACTCAAGTGGTTGAACTCAATGATGGCGATACATTTAATCTTACTGCTTCAATTGTGAAGCAAGAAGTCGGTAATCGAACTGTAAAGCGGTTGGCGTATAACGGTCAGATTCCTGGCCCAGTACTGAAGGTACAAAAGGGTGCAAAAGTGACCGTCAACTTTATCAACAACATAGACATGCAGACATCACTGCACTCACACGGCTTACGCGGAGATTGGCAGATGGACGGTGCAGTACCGATTACTCCAGCCATTGCAGTCGGAGAAAGTTTCTCGTATGAACTTGAGTTCCCTGATACGGGCGTATTTTGGTACCACCCACACGTACGTGAAGACTACCAGCAAGAAATGGGTCTCTACGGAAACATGATTGTAGAAGAAGATGGGTACTGGAATGAGGCTGATCAGAATATCTAATAGTTGATGACATTCTTGAAGACGGAGACTTTACCGAAGGAGTAGTGACTAACACTCTCATGGGCCGCTTTGGTGACACATTGCTCATTAATGACAAAGAAGACTATAACTTTACCGTTAAACAAGGAGAAATAACACGGGCGTATATCACTAACGTTGCAAACACTCGAACCTTCCAGTTAGAGTTTGAAGGTGCACTCATGAAGCTTGTCGGTGGAGATGTGGGGCGAATTGAAAAAGAAGAGATAATCGAGCATCAGACTATAGGAACAGCTGAACGATATGTAATTGAGCTGTATTACGATACACCAGGAACGTACGCAATTGATCATCGTGGAGAAACTATTGGTACAGTCACCGTAGAAGCTTCTGGTACAAATAAGAAAGCAGAATTCATGACCTTGCGTTCTAACGTTGCTGACTATACTGATATTCGATCTGATGTTGCATCGTTATTATCTAAAACACCTGACAAAAATCTTCGTCTCGATATAGAAATGAAAGGAATGATGAGCGGAATGATGAATGATATGAACGGTGGTGGATCAGGTATAGGTATGATGGGCGGAAATGCTGATGACGATATGATGCGTGAGCACTGCAAGATGATGCCGGAAATGGCTGGCTGTGAACCGTATCTAGAAGGATCTGAAGAAGAGGAAGAAGAACACGGCGAGGATGGTATTGAATGGGAAGACGATATGGCCATGATGAACAATATGAGTTCTGACGAAAATATCGAATGGGTTATTGAAGACACTGACACAGGAGCAAAGAACGACGAGATTGATTGGTCATTCAAGACTGGAGACTTAGTGAAGGTGCGTGTCTACAATGACGAAAAAGGTATGCATCCTATGCAGCATCCTCTTCACTTCCACGGTCAACGGTTTGTTGTCTTGGCAGAAGACGGTGAACTCAATGAAAACATGCAGTGGAAAGACACGGTGTTGATTCCAAAGGGTCAGACTGTAGATATTCTTGTTGATATGAGTAACCCAGGAAACTGGATGGCACACTGTCACATCGCTGAACACCTGCACTCAGGCATGATGTTCAACTTTGAGGTGAAGTAGTCACACTGAGAGATTGTAGAAGAAAACACCTGATTTTCAGGTGTTTTCTTATTGTGTGTAAGTGGTATAAATAGTCTATGTCAAATAGATGGGTAGAAAGTGTTAAAAAGAATCTCTTACCTCTGAGTAAAGAAAAAACCGACCTCAACCAAGCATTGAGCGAGTGGTTTTATACTGGAGACACCTATGACCTTACTCGCCCTGAGGAAGATTGTGAATTGTGTGATCATCCTGGAATTAGATTTCAATTTGAAATAAAAAATCAGCATACTAAAGAAGTTGTGCTAATTGGATCTGAATGTATATTACGATTCTCAATTTCAGCAATTGATGATGAAGGTAATGTACTTGATCAAGTTTCCACTACCAAAAAAGTGCACCAAGATAGACGCAAACTTATATCTAACGCTAGAACAAAAAGAGTTATCACTAGCTTAGTAGATTTGTCACAAAAAGATAAAGAGTTTGATGACATAAATAATTCAATTGAGTACTTTCAAGAGAGAGGAGCCTTTTCACCTAGACACCTGCTATTTCTATTATGGAGAATGAAAAAGAGTGGCGTTTCATTTAACAAAACAGATTTTAAAATGACAATTAGAAGAAATAGAGAGAAAGATCAATTGTTAGCTATGAAGGACTGGGAAGTAAGAAAAATAAAGCCAGCCATGTCCGCCGCTCAACAAAAATGGTATCAAGAAAATTCATAGTCATTTTACTATTGATAGTAATTTATTTTTTAGTATTAATTTGCTTTCTAAGCTTTCAAATAGACTTCTTTTTTCATTGATGTCACCATCTTTTAAAACGAACTTAAAATAATTTTTGACATCTTTATCCGATACTTTGATTTCAGTACTTTTGCCTGACAGTGCTAACTGAAACTTCTTAAATCTAGTTACTTCAGCTTTTAGTTTAATCAGCACGGTATTTTCTTTTAATTTTATTGTATCCACTAAATCCTGCAGTTGTGTTATTAGCTCAGTTTCATTTAAGTATCCACTTTTGCAATTCTTATCCTTAGCTTTGGTGCAACCGTAATATATGTGAGTATTGAACTTTCCATTCTTCAATTTCTTATACTTTTCATCAGCACTTATGCCTGAACCACACAAGCCGCAAGTCATGAGCTTAGTGAACGCAAATTCTTTATCCGTCCGTGTCTTCAATTCGTTGCCTTTAAGTTGTGTCTGTACTTCGTCATATAACTCTTTAGTTACAATAGGTTCGTGTTTTCCCTGATACCACTGACCACTCCCTTTAGGGTATTCAAAACTTCCGTAATAAAACGTGTTGTCGAGGATTTTATAAATGTTTCCGAGACTTAAGTGTTTCTTTCCAGCATGAGTTCTAAAATTGAGTTCAAACTTTAGCCAGTGATAGAGTTTTCTGCCGGACCATTTTTCGTAAGCAACTTTCTCAAACATCTGTTTAATGACTGGTGCTCTGTCTGGATCGATAAGACATTCATTCTTCCTATCTAGTCTGCGTTCTTTTATGTAACCAGTAGCTGCGTTAGTAGGCCATAACCCAAGTTCACACCTTGCTCTTAGTCCTCGCTTTACATTGATACCTCTATTGTCATTCTCAAGTTTTGCCTGAGAACATAAAATCATCAATAAAAACTTTTCATTAGGTGAGTTACTAAATGTCTGTCCATACGTCCGTATTGAGTGTAATTTTTGTTCATCCATTAGATCAACTACCGAACCAAGGTCTCCAGCGTTTCTGCTCAATCTATCTGGTGCCCATGTCAGGATGGCATTAAATTTCTCTTGCTTTACGTCTCCTAGTAACTCTTTAAACACGGGTCTATTCCCAGAATCCTTAGCAGACTTTGATTCTCGTCTGATATCAACTACTTCTATATTTTCACGCTCAGCAATCTGAAGCATTTCATTTACTTGTGACTCAATAGATAATGCTTGTCGTTCGTCACTCTCGGTACTTTTTCTTGCATAAAGACAGTACTTTAATTTCTCCTCAGTTACTCCTTCTATCATGTATATATTAATGACAGAACCATCAGTGGTGTATAGCTATGCAGGATAGTTAAAGCGTTACATACTCGCTTAGCAAAACAACACTTTAGCGATACAATTGTTATTAATGGCAGTAATTTGCTATTATGTTCATCACAACAAAGGCCTAACCCCTCGCAAGAGGATATGGTCGTAAAACCCGCTAGAGATCAAAGGACTCCCAGTCAGAGTCACTCTAGCGGGTCATATCTGGAAACAGGTATGGGTTTGACCGAAAGGTTGAATCGCAATGGCTGGGAGCCTTTTGGTATCCCAGTACTTAATAACTAAATCCCGCTAGATTTATGAATACAGAACAAACAAAGAAGTGTAGAGAATGTCAGTCAGACATTCCAAAGAAAGCTCGACGTTGTCCAAACTGTCGAGCTAAGCAAGGTATTGGTGCAGGAGGTGCATTAGTGGCTATTATCTTCGTTGGTATCGTAGCTTCAATAGTCATGTCACCATCTGAAA
>CAYGKU010000044.1:0-3519 GCA_964350745.1 uncultured Candidatus Saccharibacteria bacterium
TTTACGCCACTGGCGTTTATGTTTTTAGGTGGTGCGGTTCAGGGTTGAATGCAGGCGCTTAGCATTGACAAATTTAAAATATATGATATGTTTTTAATAAACAGGTTGTTCTCCGTAATCACCACCCGCATTGGTGCTGGTGGTGATATCCGGAGAAAAACTATGAATACAAGTATGCTTGAAAAAGTAGGTAAGATGGGTGTAGTTCATATCATTGGTGGCAAAAAATACAATCCTTATGAGTATTTTCAAACAGATATTGGATTGGAGTTGGATTCCTTTGACTTCAAAAAGAATATCAGGCCGTTGATGAAGAATGAAATCATTACAGTCGAAAAAACCGACTTAGAATACATTGACCTTAAAGAAGAGACTAGTATCAACGAAATTCAAAAAATATTGCCTAGTTTTGAGGACGTTAATCACTTTTTGTGTAAATTAGCTTGGATGATTGATGTTCAAGATGGTGGCGAAGAGGGTCGATTACTGACAACATTCGACCCAGAAAATATCTTCTTCGTCAAAGGTACTAATGATGATATTTTTGTTGTAAGTGTTTTTTGGTTTGAAGACCACGGTAAAGATATAGATGATGAACCTGCTCATATAGCTGAATGGGTATGCGGAGCCAAATTACCAAGAAATATGTCCGGTAAATTTCCAAAAGGTACCCGTGTGTTCTTCCCAACTACTTAATTTTTAACTTCGGTTTTTAACCGTTTGTCCCTCAGACGCATTGCGCGCTCCGAGGGATTTATTTTGTCTGCGTACAGTATTGACAAATACTCAAAACGATGTAGGTTATTGGTAGAGAAGTTGTTTTTCGTAATCACCACCCGCATTGGTGCTGGTGGTGATATCCGGAGAATGACTAAAATGAGCACCTTAGCAGACAAGATAAAGCAACAGAGTAACAACACCGCGCCGGTTGCGCCTCCTCCTCGGGATAATCCTGAGGAGTTACCGGACTCCCTTGTGGATCCGGCTAGTGAGGCGTCCGAGCAGACTAGGAGTTTACCTAAACTTGCGGAGACAGAGGGGAGCGCCGTGCGCTTTCCCTCGGCGGATGACCCCGCCACTGTTCCAGTAGGAATAAAAATTGTTAATAGCAAGCCAGTTGATTATCTTTTGTCGTTTGAAACAGCGCTAGAATTAGTTAACGCTGGCAAAATACACCATAGTCAATTCGTTGTGATCGATAAAGTTGTTTTTTCTCAATTCATAAAAGAAATTGAAAACACTATGGCACAAAAATAATTTTTTTATTTTTGTTTATTAATACAAGCCCTGTCATTTAGATAGGGCTTTCTTTTTTTTATTTATCTATAGCGTAGTAGCGCTTAACAATTCCACAAATAGGTGTTATTTTATAGTTTGCTTTACGTTACTTATAAGGTGGAGAAGATGAATACAGAACGACAGTTTAGTACGTTTCCTTGGGTGAATTGGCTGATGAAATATCATCATTTTCTAACCATTTCAATGATAATGTTGTTGCTGTTTACAAACACCATCTTGGTGTTACCTAAATTGTGGGCAACGATAGAACTGAAGAATATCGTATATCTGATCGCTTTATTAATAATTCTGGTCTTAAATCTGCTGTTTTTGACAATATCAAGTGAAGCACAGGCAAAATATTACAAATTCAAATATGTAATGTTGTCGGTTTTTTGTGTCTTTACACTAGCAGGGATGACATTATGGATCTGAGTTCCAAAACACTACGTTCGAGGTTGAACGTAGTGTTTTTAAAATATGGTCGCAGGCAAAGCCTGCGACCATATTTTAAAGCTTAAAAGAGAGGTTAGCTCTTAGTCACTTTCGGTCCATGGGGAGTATCCTCAACCGCGTAACCACGTAAGGCCAACGCGTCTCGCATGGTATCGGCCTCCATCCAGTTTCTAGCGATGCGAGCCGCTTCACGCTTGTCGATCAACTCTTGAATATCGGACGGAATATCTTCATGAGCCACGATACCCAAAGTCTTCTTACCTTCCTCAATGTCGTCACGTAGACCAATATCCAACACATTGTCCATGTGATGCAAAGTAGCACATTTGGTCTGATTATCGAGTTTGTCGTCCTTTACCACTTCCCATAAGAGAGCAATGATGGACGGAGTATCGAGGTCATTGGTCAAGAATTTCTTGAATTTTTCTACATACTGAGGGTCGGGTTTGTTGTTGCTTTTTTGCTTGTAGTCTTCATAGACGTATCGCTTAAGGCGGAATAGAGCTTGTTTGGCAGCCGAAAGGGCCTCCCAAGAGAAATTGATCTGTGAGCGATAGTGGGCGGTCAAAAGCCAGTAGCGGTAATCATCACCGGCAAAGCCTTTGTCGAGCAGGTGACGCAGATTGATGGTGTTGCCGATGGATTTACTGATTTTGGTGTTGTCGATGGTGAGAAAAGCGCTGTGCATCCAATAACGGGAGAACTGCTTGCCGGTAGCACACTCGGATTGTGCAATCTCAGCGTTGTGGTGTACGGGAATGTGATCGGTGCCTCCGGTATGAATATCTATCTCTTTACCCAAAGTAGCGATCGCCATAGCCGAACACTCGATGTGCCACCCAGGGAAACCTTTGCCCCAGCGACTATCCCAGCCCAGCAAGCCTTTCTTCCAAACCGCAAAGTCGGCCGGATGGTGTTTTTCAGTGTTTACTTCCACTCTGGCCCCGCTTTTTAGTTTTTCTAGGTCGATATTGCCCAGTCGGCCATACTTAGGGAATTTCTGAATATCAAAATACACTCCATCAGAAGTTTCGTAAGTGTAGCCTTTGCCTTCAAGAGTTTCGATCAGTCTGATCTGATCACGCACGTAGTCGCTGGCTCTACTCCAGGAAGTGGGAGGAAGAACACGCAAGGTATCCATATCATCATAAAAAGCATCGATGTAGCGATCTGATAATTCACGCATAGCAGAAAGGGTGACAGGTAAACCTTCTCGCTTCAGACCTTTCATCATCTTATCTTCACCGGCATCTGCGTCGTCTGTTAGATGTCCAAAATCAGTCAAATTGATAGTGTGTTTGACCTCATAGCCATGATAGATAAGAGTGCGCTTGAGAATATCAGCAAACACATAGGCTCTTAGATTACCGATATGAGCATAGTCGTAGACGGTTGGTCCGCAACTGTATATTTTTACCTCCTTTTTAGAAATGGGAGTGAATTTTTCCAAGGACATAGTCTCGGTATTGAATAGGGTGATATCGGGAAGAGTGTCGTTTTCAGGTTTGTCTTTAAAGAAGTTTTTGAACATATTTTTGTTGTTTATTTATTTGTTAGTGTAGCAGAAAGTGTCATAAACATAAACAAAGATCACCAAAAAACGGTATTCAGTCCGATAACTAGTAATATATTCATATTATGTCATAATAGCCACATGCAAGACGAACAACCTCAAGGAAATCTAATTCCTCCCAAAACAGACAAGAATAACAAGAAAAATAACCTACTTGGCATTACTCTCGCCTTATTACTAGCGATTGGGGCTTTTTTCTCAGGTATGCAGGT
>CAYGKU010000044.1:3529-9905 GCA_964350745.1 uncultured Candidatus Saccharibacteria bacterium
CAATATTTTCTCTTTATTTACCTCTGAAGTACGGTCAGAGGATGATGTGGACCTTGATCAATTTTGGCGAGTTTGGAATTTACTTGATGAAAAATTCACCTCCGCCAGTTCTTCTGACAATATCTCCAACGAAGACAAGATGAACAGTGCCATTCAAGGGCTGGTACGAGCTTACGGAGATCCATACACCGTGTACTTGCCACCGGAAGATTCTGAATCATTTGCGGAAGATATTTCCGGAAACTTTAGTGGTATCGGTATGGAAGTGGGGATGAGAGATGAGGTTTTGACCGTGATCGCTCCACTACCAGATACTCCGGCGGAAAAAGCAGGTCTTTTGGCAGGAGATATGATTATTCGGATCGATGATGAGAGCACGGATAGCATGTCAATTGATGAGGCGGTCAAACTGATTCGAGGAGAGAAGGGAACAGAAGTGATCCTTTCTATTTATCGAGAAGGTGAACTTGAGATAAAAGAAATTTCTATCATTCGAGACACTATCGCTATTCCGA
The DNA here is from genome assembly GCA_964350745.1 of uncultured Candidatus Saccharibacteria bacterium. Classification (GTDB taxonomy): domain Bacteria; phylum Patescibacteriota; class Minisyncoccia; order Phycocordibacterales; family UBA918; genus OLB19. Next base: position 4,045 of record CAYGKU010000044.1, read on the forward strand.
CCGTAGAGACCGAGGTGATTGATGATGTGTTTGTAATCCGTTTGTATAGCTTTAATGCTTTGGCGGAAATGAAAATGCAAGAGGCTTTTCGTGAGTTTGTGAAGAGCGGAAAAGAGAACATGATTATTGACCTGCGAGGTAACCCCGGAGGCTATCTTCAGAGCGCGGTGGCTATTTCCAGCTATTTCTTACCAACCGGAAAAGTGGTGGTACGAGAACAGTATAATAGTGAACAAAGCGAAGAAAAACTTTACCGTAGTCAAGGCAAGACATTGAGAAATTTCGCACCGGATAAGGTGGTGGTATTAATGGATGGTGGTTCGGCTTCTGCTTCAGAGATCCTAGCCGGAGCCTTGCGTGAACACGGAGTAGCTACTCTTATCGGCACAGATTCTTTTGGTAAAGGTTCAGTACAAGAATTGGTAGACCTGCCAAATGACGCTTCACTCAAGGTAACAGTGGCTCGTTGGCTGACTCCGGAGGGAGTATCCATTTCCCACAAAGGACTTGAACCCGACATCTTGATAAAGCGCACCCCACAACAAAGAGTTGATGGAGAAGACCCTCAACAAGAGGCCGCTATCCGCTTTTTGCGAGGTGAAAAAGTGGAAAGTGAAACAGAAGAGGATGTAATCGAGGAATTGAATGATGATCAAGAGGATTAGTTTGGATGGATGGTAGGGTGTGTAGATGGCCGGCCCCTTCGGGGCCGGCCATCTACACACCCCCAAACACCCTAAGCCCGAGTTAGCAAAAACGACCACATTCTGTTATTATTCTGAATGTTTTATGAGAGATAATGGATTTTTTAACTAAATTATGAAAGTCATACTTTTAAAGGATGTGGCCAAGATCGGTAGACGATTTGATGTGGTCGAAGTACCAAACGGACATGCTCAGAACATGCTAATACCAAAAGGTTTGGCCGAAATAGCTACCCCAGCCGGACTTAAGCGTATCTCCAAACAAAAAGAGCGCAATCAAAGCCAAGGAGAAGAACTATTGACCAGGTTATCAGAAGTGTCGACAAAGACCGAAACAGAGCCTCTGATCATCAACCTGGAAGCGAATGAACTGGGACACTTGTTCAAGGCTGTTAGTACTAAGGATGTGCACGAATCCGCTAAGGAAAGAGGTCTGGACGTACCGGAAGAGTTAATGGTCATGGCCACTCCGATCAAAGAAGTGGGTGATCATACGGTTGACGTGATAATTAAGGACAATACTTTGAAATTGTCCATAAAAGTTGTTGCTAAATAATAAGTTAAATATTTTAAAGTATGAGCAAAAGTAACATAACTTTAGTTTCTGTAGTGATCGGGCTCTGCGTGCTTTTGGTACTTGGACTAGCCTTGGCCTTCGGTCCATCTTCAAGTTCAACCAACGATAGCATGAACGAACTTTCACACTCCGATAGCCCGGAAGACCAGATCACCGCTCCATTAAAAGCTGAAGAATTAACCGCTTATCAAGTAGATATGACAAACGACAAAAACCCAGTAGCAGTATTTGAAACCAATAAAGGTACTTTTGAAATAGAATTATTCGAGGACACCATGCCGATCACAGCCGGAAACTTTGTAAAGTTGGCCGAAGGAGGCTTTTATAACGATGTTAAATTTCATCGCGTGATCGACGGCTTTATGATCCAAGGAGGCGACCCAAACAGCAAGAGTGACAATACCGTCACCTACGGCACCGGTGGACCAGGGTATGCAATTGCCGACGAGCATATTAACGGTGAGTATTTGACCAATGTCCGTGGTAACATCTCCATGGCTAACAGCGGACCAAATTCAGGAGGAAGCCAATTCTTCATTAATGTGGCTGACAACCAAAATCTTGATTTTGATAAACAACCTCTATCATCAAAACACCCGGTGTTTGGACGAGTTCTAAAAGGAATGAATGTGGTAGACGAAATCTCTTTAGTAGAAACAGGACAGCGAGACATTCCGGTCGAGCCGGTAGTGATCAATTCAGTGAAGATCGTACGCAACTAACAACCATACGAACTTAGATAAAAAGAGATAAATTTAAGCCGGTTTTGCTCACGCAAAACTGGCTTTTCTTTATAATATCGTCTTTTTCTATTCTAACGGAACTAAACTAAAAGTGGCACTGCTACCAGGTAAGATCAAGTTTTGCGGTTCACCATGAATAGGAAGCACATACTTATAATCCTTACCATTGTTCTTGTCGGTATAAGTTGCAATTACTGGTCCGTTGTATGCAGGCACGAGACCGGTTCTAAAATCTGCAAGTAAAAGTTCACCAGACTTAGGTCGAGTCACACCCATTACTTCCGAACATCTTTCGTTGTGCTTGATTGGTATCCTTGTTCGGAATGTTTTGTCACTATATGTTACGATTACTAGGTTTTCCTCAGTGAATTTTTTATCACTTAAACATACCTGCAACTGTAACCCTTTAGGAGGACCTGAATCTACCGTGTCGTAGTCAGGATAATGTCCTCTAAAAAAATTGTGTGCAACAGCACCAACAATTACAACCACAAGTACCAACACAAGAATAAAGAGACGATAATCGATCTTTATGTTCACTGTAACCTCCATTAACTTACTTTTGAACTTGAGTAGTATAACATCAATTTAGTATAAAGTCAAAAAACCGCCTTCTGGCGGTTTTTTGGTGCGGTTTAGCAGTCTCGTGGATATTTTACCTACGCCACTACATCCACGGTCTTTTTGGTGACCTTCTTGCCGTTGAAACGTACCTTTCGAGTGTCTCTAAAAGAAACAGTACCGGCGGTGGCGGCAAATAGAGTATGGTCTTTTCCGACCAAAACTCCTTTTCCAGCCTCGATCTTGGTACCTCGTTGACGCACGATGATGTTGCCAGCCTCGACCTTTTGGCCGTCAGCTTTTTTTACACCCAGATATTTTGGTTGCGAATCACGCAGGTTTTTAGCTGTACCTCCAGCTTTTTTGGTTGACATACGATATAATAACTAAAAGTAAATTAACGAGGGAGAGTATACGATATATGAGAGAAAAATTCAAGTCCTGGCTCGCCAATGACCATATTTTTTACGGCGCGATCGTGATCATCTTTGGGACCGGCTCCTTCTTTTTAGGACAGCAGTCAGTCGGATCGACCGAGGCAAATTCACCGACAGTAAAAGTGGTGGAGCCGGTAGTCATAGAAAAAACAGTCTCTACACCAACAACAGTAGCGGATAAAACGGAAACGACATCTCCCGATAATGTTAAAATGACCTTGGTCGGGTCAAAAAATGGCACCAAATATCACCTGCCGACCTGTCCGGGAGCCAAACAGATAAAACCGGAAAACTTAGTCCAGTTCGCCTCTGCAGCCACTGCTGAAGCAGCCGGCTACACCAAAGCAGGTAACTGCCCCGGGTTATAATAATAGATACACAAATGACAGTCACAAGAATACTACTGGAATCTGCCAAATTATGGTACCAAAAAGACGTTAAGTTGTTTTCAGCCGCTTTTTCATATTATGCCCCCATTGCCATCATTCCTTTGGTAGCCATCTCTATCGGCATTGTCAGTTTATTCTTTGAAAACAGTTTTGTAAGAGAATTCTTCCTTAGCTGGAGCCTTGTCTTGGGACAAGATCTGTCCGCCCTCATAAACTCAGCTGTGGCAAACCTCAATGCCGAAACCAGTTCTTTTGGAGCGCCGCTTTTGGGTGTTATTATTTTTTCCGGCGTCAGCATCATGGCACTAAATGTACTTAGTGCCGGCTTCAATCAACTTTGGGGAACAGCTTATTTTGGAATAAAAAATTGGTATCACAGAACCATCAGATCGATCATCTTTGTTTTCATAATGCAGATCTATTTTGTTCTGATCGTTGCTTTTGAATTTTTCCTAGGAGTGATAAGTTTGGAAAACGTAGCTTTAATATCCACCACTTTTATTTTCATTAACACCGCCTTATTGTTCGTAGTGCTATACAAATTCCTACCCATCGCTTCACCCAGCTTTAAAGGTTGTGTGTTTGGCGGACTGGTGGCCGCCATCTTATTCATCGGCCTGAAAAGTTTGGTTGGTCTGTTGCTGGAAGATTCATCAGCCCTAAACTTATACGGAGGGGCGGGGCTAATTCTGGTACTGTTGGTCTGGGTTTATATTTTAGCCGCTCTTATCTACTATGGAGCGGCCGTAGCCTATACTTATGATAAAATATACTCGAACTTTAAGAAAAGAACATTAAAGACTAAAATTGATAATTATGATAATCATTGATGTAGAAGCGTCCGGAACCGTATACCACAAACACTCGATCGTCTCGCTTGGCGCGGTGGATTTTGATGATCCCACCAGACGATTTTATGGCGAATGTCGGATCTGGGAAGGGGCTCATATTATGGAAGATGCTCTAGCAGTCAATGGATTTACCGAGGAGCAAATAACCGATCCCAACAAACAAAGCGAGGCAGAACTTGTACAAGCCTTTTTAGAATGGTCGCAGCACATGGCCGATAGAACTTTAGTAGGACAAAATGTGTCCTTTGATCGCGATATGGTGAAGGCGGCTTGTGAACGGGCGGGAATCGCCTGGGACTTAGCATATCGCACCATCGATACTCATTCGCTTTGCTGGATGCATATCGTGAAAAGGGGAGAGAAACCACCAATTGACGAACAGCACCGGCGTAGTGCCCTTAATCTCGATGCTATCATGAACTACTGCGGTATTCCTGACGAACCAGAACCTCATAATGCTTTGACAGGCGCTCTAGCTCACGCTGAGGTCACTTCAAGACTGCTTTACGACCAGAAACTTCTCCCCGAATTTGAAAATTTTGAAATCCCTTGGCTGTCTTAAGGTGATACAATGTAAACAGTATGTTAAAGAGCTTGTTTAAATCATCAAAAGATAAGAAAGTGAAAAAAAGTAAAAAAGTGACCCCGGGGGTTAGAGTGGTAGACGAATTACTTGATCCAAGCGGGCAAGACGGGGGAATTCAGTCTTGGCGAGTTTTCAGGATCATGTCTGAATTCGTTCAGGGTTTTGAGCTGTTACGCAACTATGAATTGGCAGCTACTTTTTGGGGAAGTGCCAGACTGAGCCCCAAAAACAAGTACTACAAAGCGGCCGAAGAGCTGGCAGCCAAACTGGCCAAAAAAAAGTTCGCTATCATTTCAGGTGGTGGTCCGGGAATTATGGAAGCATCTAACGTCGGAGCTTTTAAGGTCGGCGGTAAGTCAGTCGGCCTCAACATAAAACTGCCTTTTGAGCAAAAACTAAATCCCTACACGACCGAATCTTTGAATTTTGACTTTTTCTTTTCCAGAAAAGTAATGCTGACTTTTTCTTCAGAAGTTTATGTCTATTTCCCAGGAGGATTCGGTACTTTGGATGAATTTTTTGAGATCGTCACTCTGATCCAGACCAAGAAGATCGAACCTTTACCGGTCGTGCTGTACGGGAAGGACTACTGGGGACCACTTCTCAAGTGGTTCGAAAAGGATCTGGCCAAGAAACACAAAACGATCAGTGAGGAAGATATGAACATTTTTCACTTGGTAGATGATGTGGATGAAGCTTACAAATACATCATTAAACATGTTGATACCAAAAACACCAGACAGGTTTAATATATTGTAAACATTTATGGCGTATATTTTATTTGATATCGGAGGGTTCAAGACCAGCGTGGCAATATCCAAAGATCTGGAAACGATAGATAACATAAAAACCTTTAAAACTCCCACTACCTACAAAACAGGTCTGGAAAAAATGATAGCTGCGGTTGAAGACTTGAAAAAAAAGACCAAACTAGAAGCGTTGGCTGGAGGAGTCAGGGGGTGTACGCTAAACTAGCGTTGTTAACACTTTAGTTAACCATAAACAAAAAATGC
>CAYGKU010000045.1:0-6663 GCA_964350745.1 uncultured Candidatus Saccharibacteria bacterium
CTTCATTTTGGAGACATATTTAAAATAGTTTATAAGATCAGTCTATTTTGTAGATCCTATCCCCTTCTATTCTTAGCTTTAATGGATCCGCCACCTTACCAATAAAATTTCCCTGTTTGTCCATGTTGAGCCAACCGATACCTATGAAGTCGTTACCTTCTTGATGTCATATTATGATATCGAAGATCTCGCTCCAGTTATCCAAGACCATACCGTTGTCGTTTATGGGTTTGTAGCCACCAAACAGATCTTCAGAATAATAGCAATGCAGTCCTCCGCGAATGTCATGCTCTTTGGCAAATTCCGGCATGCAGCTGGCGGCATGCATGGTAAAAAATAAGTAGTAGTAACCATTATGATGGATCATGTGAGTTACCTCAATCTCATCGTAGACCTCAGGACTGAAAATGGGAGGTAGAACCTGCCAATTCAGCATGTCATCTGATTCGGCCAAGGCTACACAGGCATCGTATTCGCGTTTATGCTTGCTTTTATCACGAGCGGAAATAGTCATAAATCTTTTTTCGGAATTGATATCTTTGAACACGAAAGGATCGCGCCAAGCACCGAAGTTGCCAAGCGCGTTTAGTTCGTTATCCATGTAGTAATATTTTTCATCCACGCTAAGAATAGGATTTTGATTGTATCGACTCCAGGTATACAAGTCGTTTGAAGTAGCAACACAGATCTTTTGAATGTTCTCACTCCCCGCCTGTTTATTTTTTCCGGTGTAGTAAAGATAGTACTTGCCGTTCTTTTCGGCTACACTTCCCGACCACAGATCTTGATTGTCCCAGTCGGTATTCATTTTACTTGGTACCAGTGCCGGAGGTAATTCTTGCCATTTTTGGCGATCTTGACTGATGGCATGGCCAATAGAAACGTGGTTGCGGTGTCGATCTTGGGGATTTTCAGTCGGATCTGATTGCAGATGGAACATGTGGTAAGTGTCGTCCTTGTTGATGAACCACATATCCCACAAAAACTTACCTTTGGGGGCGTAATTGTTTTCGTACTTGTCTTTGTCCATTTATAAATAAGATAACATATTTTATCTGGTGGAAACTGTGGCCTGTAGACAGCCTTTGGGAAATTTTCATATAAAAAACGGCGCGAGCTAAAGCTCGCGCCGGCAACTAAAAATTAGTTGCTTAATCTTTCGCAAAGTTTCGTGAAAGGATTGTTTTCCATCTCCTCCCTCTCCCGCTCCATCCTTTCTGCTTTTGTTTGTTGCTGAATACTTCTTTGTTTTTCATATTTTCTGGTCATCACTTCTAATTTCGCCATAACTACACAGTTATCACCAAATTCATCTTTGACTGTTTTAACAAGTTTATTGAAGTGATCCACGGAACTGCACCGGAAGTCTTTTTTTTGACTCAGATAGATGAGGAATCTTCTTCGTAACCAATGATTGCATTCGTCTGTTATCAAGAAATACACTTTCACATCATTGAAGTACTCATCATGATCAGCTATACCAAACATCTTGTTTTCAAAGATAAAAGCAAGTTGGGAGCAAAAAAGTTCCTTGTTAATGGTGTCATATGACCTCAGCCTAACACCGGAAATTTTGATTGGATCACGAATGCTCTCATCGACTGAATAGACGTACTTTCTTATCAGTCGCTCTCGCTCCTCATTGTCTGACTTTTGGATCGCTTCTCTAAAGCTGTTGTCAGCCACTTCCATGATCTCACTTGGGACTTCAGATCTTAAAAGTCTTACAAAATATCCGGCAAGTCCGTTGTTGTACGGTATAAAATCACACATACTCAATAATGAAAGCTGTATTTCACTATTGGCCACATTCTCCAACAGAGTTAAAGCGAAATTATTGTATTGTTCACGGATCCAATCGGTATCGTCGAGACCAACGATCAACTCTTTGTTTACTCTTAACAAAGCCACTGTCGCTCTAAGTAGATCAGATGACATGTTTTTAATTAAAGGTATGTGATTACTGTACATCCAATCCAGATCAAAAAAGTGCGTATTGTCGATACTGCTAACTTGCCAAGTGTGATCAAGAGAGAGTGCTCTAGCAAGAGCCAAGGCTTTGTAAACATCAAAGATCTTTTCATTAGTGTAGAAATCAAGCGCACACCAAAAATTACCCACTCCATTGTTGTGACTATTATTTACCTCAGTCACGAACTTTTTGTAATATCCAGACAAGTCTTCCTTTTGTAGATTGAAAACTTGTTGGATTTCAGTCAGAGCTAATTTTTCATACTTATCAGAAAATTTGCTTGAACATTTGTCCATCGAATCATTTTTAATTATTCCTAGCATCCTTACTTTCTCCTCCAGAAATTGGAAAATAAAAAACTTTGCCTAAAACAACTTTGACAAAGAACGTTTCAGAGCAGTTATACCTTGTACAGTACACAAAGTCAATGAATAAAATATCATGATATAATATGGTTTAAAATAACCATTCAAGTAAATGTCCACTCAAAACAGAACTCTTACCGTCGAACCTATTCCAAAACTCCTAAGGATGTTGGCGGTGCCGGCGGCTTTGGGTTTTCTTTTTAATACTCTATACAATGTGGTTGATACATGGGTGGCGGGACAAGTGTCAGCCGAAGCTCTGGCCGCTCTGTCACTGTCTTTTCCGGTATTTTTTATTTTGATCGCTATTGGTATGGGGATGGGTAATGGTATGACGGCCCTTATCGGTACCGAAATTGGCGCAGATAACAAAGAAAAGACCAGGCTATACACCGCGCAAAGTATTTCTCTCGGTTTCTTTTTGGCGCTCTTTTTAGCAATTGCCGGTTATTATCTCTCCCCTGCTTTGTTTGTTTTACTCGGCGCCTCCGAGTCGTATCTGGCTACCGCTCTCTCGTATATGCAACCACTTTTTATCGGATCGGTGTTTATGAGTATGGCTTTCACTTTTAACGCCATACTAAACGCTATCGGAGACACCATTTCATACCGCAACTTTTTGATCGCCGGCTTTTTTGCTAACCTGCTCTTGAGTCCATGGTTGGCTTTTGGTTGGTTGGGGGTACCGGCCTTGGGTATTTTTGGAATTGCGTTAGCTACCATTTTGGTCAATTTGGCCGGAGCAATTTATTTGGGAGCCAAGGTCTGCCGTGCAAAATTGCTTTGTTGGGCTGATCTTCAGGATAATTTTAAACCCAAATGGAAGGTGTATAAAGATATTATTGGTCAAGGTTTGCCGGCCAGTTTTTCTATGATGACGGTGGCGCTTGGTGCTTTTATTATTACTTATTTTGTTAGTAAATTTGGACCCGATGCGGTGGCGGGATATGGAACTGCTTTGAGGATAGAACAGCTGGTTCTTATTCCCGGTATTGGTATCAATATCGCGGTGCTGACCTTAATCAGTCAAAACAACGGAGCCAAACTTCCTTCCCGGGTCAAGGAGACAGTCAAGGTGGGTCTCCGTTACACTTTTTACATTGGAATTGCCGGCACCGTTTTCTTGTTCTTGCTGGCTGAACAGCTGATGAGATTATTTACTGACAGTACTGATATTATTGCTTTTGGTGGCGATTATCTGTTGATAGCCGCCTTTATGACTTGGGCTTATGGGATATTGTTTGTGGTGGACTCTGCCTTGCGTGGCCTTAAGCGACCGATCTTTCCTTTGGTTATCGGGGTGCTTAGGCAGGTTGTTTTGCCGTGGCCATTATTCTGGATAATGACCGTTCTTTTGTCGTTTTCTATTGTTAGTATTTGGTGGTCAATATTTGCGGTGGTCTGGACGTCAGCTGTCGTGTCGTGGTGGTATTTATGGCGAGTGATGAAAAACTATGTCTTGTTACCGAGGAAGGTTGACGATGGTGCGGAAGAATGACCATTCTTTGAATTTTGGTTTATGAAAGGTGGGAACGCTTCGCGTTCCCACCTTTCATAAGATCAGGTCCAAGACCTTAAGTTAAAACTAGTTCTTAAAAATTATTTAAGAACGCCAACTCTCTATCTTGTCGGAGATGCTTTCTAGAATATCGGAATTGATAAATTCCTTCACCTCATCTAAACTGACTTGAAAAAATACCAAACCGGCAACCACGATCAAAATTAAGAACAATACAACTATCAGGATATTAGTAGCCAAGGAAATGATCTTGTTTTTGAAAGTTTTTTCCTTAACGATCGCATCTTTGTCCGAGCCTTTGGTCTTTTTAGTCTTTTTGGCTACTTTATCATCTTTGTCATGATGGTCATCATCGGTCTCGACCTCTTCATCTTCATCGTCATCCGGTCTTGTAAAAGAGCTTTCTTTTACATCAAGTTTATCTGAGTTTTTGCCACGGTCTTCGTTGTCCTCATCTTCGGATCGGATGGTCTTTTTTGAATTACTGTTGTAAAGAGAGATGGCTTCCATGATCTCTATTTCTGACCATTCCGATTCAAGCATGGCTTTCCGTAGAGTTTCTTTGTTTACATTAGGGTGCGTTTTTTTCAACGAATTAATATACTCTAATTGCTCTTTGTTTAACATAGTCTAGTTGTTCATAATATATTATAACAATCAGGTTCTGGCATTATCTGGTTTTTACACGGTTATGTTACAAATGACTTGTAATGTATCAGTGTCGCTCCAGGGGGTCGGGAGCTCGTCGTTTTAACATAACTTCATCAATAGAACCAAATTTAAAATCACCCTCGGGCTTTTTCTCGATTTTGGTATTAATTAACGATCAGTCGCATGACGGTCATGGAGATGGTGTTAAAACTGATTTCGGCATATACTTAAACCATATATGCAGGCAATAAAAAAACATTATCGCTTGATATTATCTTTCTTTGGCGGAGTAGTGTCCATTCTGCTGGTATTTGTCTTTGTACAACAATTAGATTGGATCAAGGCGCATTTTTCAGAGTTTTTGACCGATAAAACGGTCACTGCTTTAAATAATGAGGAAACCGACAATGATCATTATCTCAAAGAAGAAGAGGTAGTGATAATTGAGGTTGTCTCAGATGATAAGACAAATGAATCGGAAGAGGTTGTCTTACCGGTCACTAAGACTTTGTTCGAGTACGTGGGAGTGATCAACAGTTGCGGACCGCATTACGAGGGTGATTGTCTAAATGCCCGCAGTGGCCCCGGTACAGATTTTTCGGTAGTGAATAAGCTCAGGAATGGTATGGTGTTGAAGGTGGGCGGTAAGGTGGAGCGTGACGGTGATATTTGGTATAAGGTGGTCTTTGACGAGTGGTTGCGCTATCCAGAAAGAGAAAGTGGAGAATGGTATGTGTCGGCTGACTATGATGAGGTGTTGCTTGATGAAGGTAGTAAGACCGTGTGGGACAAAAATGAGAATGAAGCAGATCAAAATGGCACCGGAACAACAAATAAAGCGGAAAAAAGTATTCAACTCACAAAGAAAATATTGGTCGACCGAACCCATCAAAAACTTTACGCTTACGAAAATGGTCGATTGTTCATGATGTCAGATATTTCAACCGGTCTCGAACTCACTCCCACACCGAGAGGTACCTTTAGTGTGTTCAAGAAAACTCCCACTCGTTATATGCAGGGCCCTATTCCAGACGTAGCAGAACAATACTACGACATGCCCGGTGTGCCATGGAATTTATATTTTACACATAACGGAGCGGTCATACACGGTGCTTATTGGCATAATAGCTTTGGTAGTGCTTATTCGCATGGTTGTGTAAACCTCCCTACCTATAAAGCTCGCTTGCTTTATAATTGGGCCGACCTCAACACTGAAGTGGTTGTCACAAACTAGTATTTGTTGTCTGATACAGAAAAACCTTTGTTTACTTGACCGAGGTGCGTTATTATTGAAGAAATTAAATGTATACGTATCTCTTCTTTGCCTTTTCCGTCATAGTTTCCGTAAGTGTCTTTTACGGAATTTCAGTAAATGCTTCACAAGGTCCACATAATTCTGTTGGGCTAAAAGCATCAGAAAGTGCTGATCAAGAAACGGAAGTATTGGTCGAAGTGGTTTCTGATAATGACAGTCTGGTCTCGTCAGAGGACGAACGACCAGATGAAATTTTGTCAGAAACAAATACTGTCTCTAAACAACCAACTCCAAAAACTGAACTAAAAGTAATTTCTGATATTCTTGAAGACAAAAGTAGTGACGAGGCTGGCGACTATACCAATGTTCCCTTCTATTCACAATTTGCCGACATTTCCACACCAAACAGAAAGAAAGTCGGTTGTGGCGTGGCCAGTTTGGCGATGTTGATCGAATTGTATAACCCTGACCATAAAGTGTCGGTAGACCAGCTTTTTGAAGATGGTCTTAGGGCCGGTGCTTATCTCGATAATGCCGGTTGGATCCATGCGGGGCTGATCAACTTATCTAAAGGTTACGGACTTGATGGGCAAAGTCATGGTCTGGCAGATATGAGTACCAACTCCGCTTTTGAGCGCTTGAAAACAGTTCTGAAGAACGGGCCGGTGATCGCTTCAGTTCATTATACTTTTGATCCCCAGAACCCGATACCGCACCTGGTGGTGGTAAATGGTATTGCGGGTGATAGGGTCTACTACAACGATCCGGCCGAACCTTCAGGTGGCAATCACATCTCTAAAGATAAATTTATCAAGGCTTGGAAAAAAAGATACATCGAGATCCGACCAATTTCATAAAAGAGTATACAAAACCCGATACAAACGGGATTTTTTAGTGCTGT
>CAYGKU010000045.1:6723-9766 GCA_964350745.1 uncultured Candidatus Saccharibacteria bacterium
AGACAATTGCTGTTCGTGTCACGCTAAAACACTTTACAAATCATGTAACTGTGCAATAATTTACTTTTCTTTGTACATATGTGGAGGTAAAGATGGGTCGATTGTTCTTAATTATAATTATCATTTTTGCCCTTATAAATCAGGTGCAGGCCGACGCGCATTCTCAAACCGGTCTATTAGTTACACCAAAACACAAACCTTTCAAAAGTTGTCCTCAAGATAAAACCTGTGTTATTTTTGACAATAAGTATATTCAGGTTGAACCAGAAATATTAAAAGATCTTGGATATATTGAAGGTCAGGTGTTGACTCCAAATCAAATGATAATACTAAATTATAGAAGGTTTAACGGTCTTTTGGAGTCAGAAAAAGAACAGTGAATTGAAATAAATAAACCGCGCAAATGCATTTTGCGCGGCCTTTTTAATTTATGTGTCCGTTTTCTTAGTCTGTAAGAATAGAAAACACACAGTCATGAAATATTGTTCTCTCCTCCTCATCCAAAAGCTTACGTCCGATCACTGTCTCGATCTGTACAGGATTATTATTGAGTTCAATTTCAAATATCCTTATCAAGCTTCTACATTCATATTCCAGCAGACGTTCGTTTTGATAATACTCAACCAGTTGTTGCCTGAACATTTTCTCTGACCTTAGATCATTCATACATGATTTTAAGCCAGTAATGATCTGATCAAAGCGAAGACTCTTTTCGTCTGCTCTAAGAAAAATCTCCAGATCAGATAATTTTTCACGAAAGAATCTTTTACCAGTTTCGTACATCTCAAAAAACAATAACACCGTAAATAACCCTTTGCCACTCTGCACTTTCATTTCAGTCTCCAAAATAAATTGAAAAATTAACAAACAAAGAACTTTAAATAAAACAATCCGGCGCTATTAAAGCACCTTTGTCGGAGAAAGACAATGGGTATAAGCTGAGGGCAATCAAATTTCCAATTGAAAAAGTTGAGCTATTGACATATTTAAATATACATGTTAATATTCCTTTTATCTCAGATGATAGAGATTTCAAAATACGTTCTTTGCAACAAATACTAGGTTTTAGCTTGTATTTTTACAAGTTTGAAGGGATATTTTAAATTACTGTTTGGAGAAAATGATGTTACAATCAAAAACTATCAAATTAAGTACAAGTTACTTAAACGAAATCAAGGAGTTTTCTGGAATCCCGGGATTTCACGTCTCTGGTGAGAGTATCACACTTACCAAGAACTCTCAATTCATAGAACAGGTAGTTTTAAATAGAAGTTATCTGGTGCTTCATAACTATGAAATAGTTATGAAATACTTAGAGAACTTCGGCACAACCAAAGATCTTTACTTGCTTGTGCGAGCAGATCAATGGATTGCTGTTTCTAGAGCGGGCAACTTCCCGCACTTGGCGGAGACGGTAAAAAACATTATCTCCTCAGATAAAGGGGGGCTCCACATGATTTCAGTGTGGGCACAAGCGGTCGTGGGACAGAAATTTGGTTTCACGGTAGTAAAAAATTTTCTAAAAAAGTACTGGAAAAAGTACTGGATCGAGCATGGGGCAAATCAGCATGCATCAGAAGAACTGTGTTCTTCTATACATGCTTTTGCTTCATGGATCGAAAATGAAGATAGAAGAAAAGAGCTTCTTGGAATTGTAAAAGATGTAATTCCAAGGGTGCGTCTTCATGAAATGAAAGACGTAAACTTCACGTTTTACGACCGGCAATTTAGAGATATTGGGCCAGTCGAAACTTTTAGTAAAATGTTTCCTGAATTGTACTAAGTAAACCTTTCAGGACTTTGGCCTCGATTAGTTGGTTATAATCGAGGCTTTTTCTTTTCTCGTATCTTTAAAACTGCTTCTACCCCTCCTCCTTCGCGACAATCATCGCCTTTACGCGCATGGTTGAGACCACGGCATCGCGGGCTCGTTCATCGAGTTGCATGGCGATGAACTTGATGGTTTCCTCCAGATTCGGGATCATTACGTTTTCAAGGGCAGATACGCGACGACGAGTTTTTTCAATCTCATCGGCCAGGTTCTCGGCCGCTTTCTCGAGTTCAGCCAATTTCATAATATCAACAAACACCTCATCAAACTTGACGATGGCGTTATCAAGGTCGCCGGTAGTACCGGAAAAACCGTAAGAAAAAGCCGAACCTTCTTTAGTGATCTTAAATTCAGGAATCTTGACCGACATCACATTTCTAACATCAACCTCAAGGCCGGTTTTGGCGTTTGGTACCAGTAAGGCGGTGTCTTGGTTTGACTTTAGAGTCATGGCGCTCGAGCGTTGGTAAGAATCAAAAGCCAACCCGAGGCGCTCCTCTACCACCTGACGCTTGTCGCGGGCTTCGTAGATTATCCCCATAAACTTTTTGATCAAGCCATCGCGCTTGTCTTTGAGAAGTTTGTGACCCTTTTTAGCCACCTTAAGTTCCTTCTTAAGGTTGAGCAAGGATATTCTGGTTGGACTAACTTTCAGGATCATAGTTTATTGGTTGTTGGTCTTTGGCATGTATTTGTCGATCATGTCTGATTTTACGCGCTTTAGTGATTCGCGGGGCAACATGGTCAGTAGTTTCCAGCCAATATCAAGTGATTCATCGACGGCGCGATTATCGTATTCACCTTGTCCGACGAATTCTTTTTCAAAAGCGTCAGCAAAGCGTAGATGAGCCTTATCGGAGTCATCAAGTGAGGCTTCACCCAAGACCACTGCCAGTTCTCGCACTTCTTTACCAACGGCATAAGAAGCGAACAGCTGGTCTTTTAGATCTTTGTGATCATCACGAGTCTTGCCTTCCCCTACTCCGGCTGACCATAGTCGAGACAGTGAACCCTGCACATCCACCGGTGGAAATACTCCCTTACGGTATAGCTCGCGAGAGATCACGAACTGTCCTTCGGTAATGTAGCCGGTGAGGTCCGGTACCGGGTGAGTCTTATCATCGTCAGGCATGCTGAGGATCGGGATCTGGGTAATGGTTCCCGGCTTACCTTTTACACGACCGGCTCGTTCGTAGATCATAGACAAGTCGG